>JANPMU010000165.1:0-5673 GCA_031427095.1 Sphingomonas sp. | reverse complement strand
GCATAAACTGATCGGGAGGCCGGATAAGGGAGCGGGCCGGTGGCGATTCCGCGAAAGCTGAAACCGACTCCAGGTGAAGGTCAAGGCACGACGACGTCGGTATCATTATGGTCGGGGTCGCGAAGGCCGATGCGGCGCTCGCCGCTTCGGCCAATGCCGTCGTCACGGTGCCGTTGGACGTTGTCGAACATGCCGCCGTAGACAAATGCCTTGGCGGACTCGAAGAAATCGTGCGGAAATCCGAGCTCGATCCTGCTGACCTCGTCGAGCCGGGCAAGCTGCGAGGCATCCAGTTCGATCGATGGATATTCGAGATTTTGTGCAATCTGCGCCAGCGACCGACCGCCGATGATCGGAATGACTCCCTGCGATCCGATCCAGGCAAGTGCAACCTCGGACGACGATCGACCAATCTCGTCGGCAATGCGATCGACGGTTGAGGCGATGTCCAGCCCGCGCTGTGTCTGGGCCTTGTAAACGCTGACATCCATCCGCCGCGGTTCGTCCGACCGACCTTCGCGTGAATATTTGCCCGTCAACAGTCCTCCGGCGAGGGGAGACCAGGCGACAATTCCGATGTCCAGCGCCCGGCTCATCGGAATTTGTTCGCGCTCCGCCGTCCGCTCGATCAGGCTATATTCGATCTGATTGACGACGAATGGGGTCCATCCGCGATGGTCGGCCAGCTCGTTGCAGCGCGAGATTACCCAGGCCGGCGCGTCGCTGATTCCGGCGTAGAGGATTTTGCCCTGGGTGGTGAGATCATCGAGCGCCCGCAGAACCTCGTCGGGCCGACAGGTGAAGTCCCAGGTATGGACGTAGTAGATATCGAGATAGTCGGTTTTGAGTCGCGTCAAGCTATCGTCGATCGATTGCATCATGTTCTTGCGATGGTTGCCACCGGCGTTCGCATCGTCCCCCGGGGGCGAATCGGTGTACTTCGAGGCCAGGACGCAGCGCCGCCGCCGCTCGGGCGTGATGATCTCGCCGATGATCCTCTCGGCATCTCCGAATGTGTAGAGATTGGCGGTGTCGACGAAATTGCCACCCACATCCAGGAAGTGATCAAGCATGCGCCTGCATTCGGCGTTATCGGCGCCCCATCCCCAGTTTGATCCGAACGTCATCGTGCCCAGGCAAATCTCAGACACACGCAGGCCCGATCGTCCCAAAAGCTTGTATTTCACGAATTCTCTCCTCAGCTTGCGTAATCGGTAAACGCTATGCGCAAAAGGGCTGTCTCCAGCTTCGATTCAATTGCGGTCCGTCACACCGCCGGTCGAGCGTGCGCAGGCGAACATTATTGCAACGAGCCTGTGGCCATCATCCGGTAGACCGAATCGCTCCGATCGGACCGCTTGCCGCGGTCAAAGCCGTCGAGGGGAACAGGCGTGTCGCTTTCGGGCCAGGTTTCGACCTTGTGCCAGTCCAGCACGACCGTTCGCTCGTCGAGTGCCCAGATGCCATCCCGCTTCGACAGTCGATCGACGTAGCGGGCACCCATCACATCCGCGAGGACCGGCCGCGTATCCCGGCGGACGAGGGTTGCCATGATCTGCGCCTCGGATCGCGCCACATCCGCATCGATCTCGACCAGAATATTTGTCACGGCGTGGGTGGTTGCCGAATTTGCTTTGAGCAAGCGATTGACGACAAACTCCGCGAACTCCGGGCCCGGGCCCTTCCAATAGCCATGATCGTCATAGGAATCGTCGTGATAGACAGACCTTACGAGATCAACATCGCAGCGATCGACGCCTCTGCAATAGGTGAACAATACGTCGTGGATCGCCTGCACATCCAGGAGATATTGAAGATCGCGTTTCATTTTCCAGTGGCTCCAACAGACGACGGCGTCAGCCGCATGAATCGTCGAGATTTATGATGAGCTTGCCCGCGGTGGTTCGATCGAGCAGTTGATCCAGCGCCTCGGGGACCCCGCTCAACGGGAAGCTGCCCGCGATATGCGGGTCGATCTTGCCGTCGGCATAGAGTTGAAAAAGCTTTTCGAAGTTTGCCTGATTGGCCGCAGGCATCCGATTGATAAATTCGGACCACCAGACACCGACCAGCTGATACCCTTTGAGCAGGACGAGATTGATCGACAATGTGGGGATCGTTCCACTGGTAAACCCGACGACCAGCAATCGGCCATTCCAGTTCATGGCGCGCGACATGGTATCGAAGGCCTTGCCGCCCAGCGTATCGAGGCAGACGTCCGCCCCCTTGCCATTCGTCGCGCTGAGAATGTTTTGCTTGAACCCCGGGTCCTCGTAGGAGAGCAATACATCGGCGCCCTTCGCCGCGGCAAGTTTCAGCCGCTCCTCGGACCGGCCCACTGCAATCACCCGGGCGCCCAATGCCTTGCCGATCTCGATTGTCGCGAGCCCGACGCTACCCGAAGCACCGAGTACGACCAATTGTTCACCCGGCTGCAATCCTCCCCTTTGAACGAGCGCGTGATAGCTTGTGCCATAAGGGGTCAACAGGGCCATCGCCTTGGAAAGATCAAAACCGTCCGGCACGCTGACAACCGCCTGTCGCCGGATCGTCGCTTCCTCTGCGAAGGCGCCGTAGCCCGAACTTGTCAGGCCCATCACTCGCTCGCCTGGGCGCCACTCGCCCGCGTCTTCGCCGACCTCAATGATCTCCCCGGCAATTTCGAACCCTGGCGCGAACGGCAACGGCGGCTTGAGCTGATATTGACCCTTGATCATAAGCGTGTCGGGGAAATTCACGCCCGCGCGCCGGACGCGAACGCGCACTTCGTCCGACGCCAGATCCGGACTGTTGATTTCGCCGATTTCCAGCAGCGACGAGTCGCCCATTTGATTGCAGATGATAGCGCGGACGGGTTTGCGAATTACCACGTGAGGCGGACCCCCGCCACTTCTGCGACGACGCCGGCGCGGTATGTCGGCCTGGTCCCCTGTGCGACCTGGAAGCGGGGTATGCGCTTGAGCCATTCTTCGAGCATGACGATGACCTCGAGACGGGCGAGGTGAAGGCCGGCGCAGCGATGGGGGCCATCGCCGAAGGTGGAATGGGAGATGCGCTCGCGCCGGAAATCGACTTGCCACGGTTCCGGGTTGATGCGCTCGTCGAGGCCGTGGAGCGGTGTCGGGAGCAGCACCATTTCCCCCTCCTTCAGGAGGACTCCGTCGCGTTCGATGTCCCCGGCGACCATGCGCGCCGCAGCAACCAGAGGGAAGCGTCGGAACAGCTCTTCCACGGCTCGCTTAATCTCTTCAGGATCATCGACCAGCTGGGCGACCTTGTCCGGGTTGCGGCCGAGATAGTCCATGACCATGTTCATGAAGTTGGTCACGGAATCGAGCCCGGCCAGCAGCAGCAGCGCGACCATGCCGAGCATCTTGTCACGGCTCATCGGCTGCCCGTCGATGGTGCCGTTCACCGTGACGCTGATCAGGTCGGTTCCGTCGCCGCCGATGCGCTGATCGATGATCGGCGAGACATAGTCGAACAGCGCCCCATTGGCCTGGTCGAGCGCCTCGGCCATTTCTTCCGGGGTAGTGCCGGCGGGCCGGGTCATCGCGCTCGCATGGGCGCGCAGCATAAGCGCGTCGCGCATCGGCAGGTCGGCCATGCGCATGAACACCCGGATCGGGAATTCGCCCGAGAATTGCTCGACAAAGTCGCATTCGCCGTCGCCGACGAACGCATCGATAAGGCTTGCAGCTTCGGCGCGGATCGCCTCCGACATGGCA
Organism: Sphingomonas sp.; assembly: GCA_031427095.1. GTDB lineage: Bacteria > Pseudomonadota > Alphaproteobacteria > Sphingomonadales > Sphingomonadaceae > Sphingomicrobium. Next base: position 1,945 of record JANPMU010000165.1, on the reverse strand, counting down.
CGGACCGACCGCAGGTTCAGGCCCCGGTCAACCACCTGCCGATAGGGTCGGTGCTGTGGTGGATCCATCTTCGAGGGCACCATCGCGTATTTCTCGCCGGCCGCCTTGGGGATGAATATGACGCGGCTCGAGAAATGCTCGGGGTCGGTATAGATTTCCCGAATCTGCGCTCCGCTGGTCGCGACCCAATGCCCACCGTTGCGCGGGGTCCAGACCAGATCGGGCACGCCGCGGTCCTGAACCGCCTTCCAGGCTTCCAGATACCCATGCTCGTCGATGCCTTCGAGATTGTACATGTCGATGTCGAAGACGCGATCGACAGGGACATGATCCGGACGCGGGACCAGGACTCCCGATTCTACTGCGGTCATCGTCTGACTCTCCCGTTATTGTGCCGATCCATCAGTTAGACGGCTGGGCTATTGGGCGGCACCCGGCACACCAATGCCAGGCATGACGTCCTTGGCCAGCCGCTGCAGCGATTCCATCGCCGGGGCCGGATCATCGATGCTGTCGTGCGAATTGACGCAAAGCTGGCCGAAATAGCCGACCTTGTCGATCAGCGCCTCGAGCTTCTCGCGGACGGTCTCGGGGGAGCCGCACAGCCAGACATGCTCGGCGAGGAAGTTCATGTCGACCGAATCGGGGGTTACATCCTCGCCCGAGTCCTTGATGATGCCGTCGAACAGGTTGAACTTCTTGTAGATGGGGAAAAGATAATTCTCCCAGCTTTCGGCCAGGCCGCTGTTGAGCGCGCGACGCTTCGCCTCGGCATCACTATCGGCGATAAAGATCTCGCGGCAAACGGAGAAGCGCTCGCGCTCCGGCGTGTGCCCCTTGGACTCCATCGCAGCGCTCCACGTCTGCCAGTGCGAGATCATCTGGTCGATGCCGCCGAAGAACGAGATCGGGCTGTAGTTACGCTCGCCGGCGAACTTCATCGATGAGGATGGAGCGGACAGGCCGGTGACGGCGATCTCCATCTCTCCCGGCTCACCCCACGGACTATTATTGGCGATCTCGACATCATAGCCGGGCATGTCGTCGGGTCCCGGAAAGCCTCCCTGGAAGAACTCGCCCTTGAACATGAACGGCTCGCGCTTCCAGATGCGCTCCATGATATCGAGTGCCTCGATCTGCCGCGCGGGCAGCGGCCCGATGCCCTCGAAGCCATGCAGGATGGCATCGGTATGATGCCCGCCGGGCGCCACCCCGAGGAAATAGCGTCCCTCAAGCACCTGCGACAGCCACCCGATACGGATCGCGAGGGTCACCGGATCGTGATAGGGCAGGAGATGCGCCATCGGCGCAAAGCGGATGGTCTTGGTCATCGTTGCGGCGGCCACGATAATCGCTTCCGGGAACGGAATATTCTCGCGGGCGAGCGTGTAATGCTCGCCAACCAGGAAGTCCTTGAAGCCGGCCTCGTCGCACACCCGCGCCAGATCGAGCGACCAGTCGAAGATTTGCTTCGGCGTCCGCTGGGGCTGGTTGTACGGAGTGTGAAAAATACCGCAGCGCATATTATCTACCTCTCTCCAGCACCAAACTTCGAAATATGAATGCCACAATCGCGTCGGTCGCGGGCCGGGCGTCAGGTACCGGCAACGATCGGTCGCACGCCACCTTCAACCGACAATCCGCCATCGATGACCTGTGACGTTCCGGTCGTGAACCATTCTGATTCCAAAATCCCGTCGTACTGTCAGCAATCCTGATCCGGCCGTGCGAGCAGCGCTGAATCCGTCGATGAAAACGCACGGAAGCGACCAATCCAACTCTGACGTCAGACAAATGTCCCGTGTTCGTCCTTGATCGAGAAACGCGGCGCGACCTTGCTGATGAACTGTTCGAGCTCTTCCTGATTGGCTTCGGGCTCGAGATGGCCCTGGCCGAACATCAGGAACAGTTCGTCGAACCCCAAACGGTCGTGGGCCTCGCCGAT
>JANPMU010000164.1:0-9614 GCA_031427095.1 Sphingomonas sp. | reverse complement strand
CGAAGCTATGCCTGACTCTGTGAAGGACCGCATCATCCTGGCGATCGACCAGGGCACAACCTCGACCCGCAGCATGAGCTTCGGGACCGACGGCGTGCCGCGCCATACGGTTCGCCGCGAATTCGCCCAATATTACCCGCACCCCGGCTGGGTCGAGCATGATCCCGAGGATATCTGGCGCGATACGCTCGCGACGCTGACCGGCGTGGCCGACGCCGATGGCGGCGCGGTCGCGGCGATCGGGATCACCAACCAGCGCGAGACCGTCGTCGTGTGGGACCGCGCGACAAGCGAGCCGGTCCACAACGCGATCGTCTGGCAGGACCGCCGCACCGCCGCATATTGCGCGCAGCTCAAGCAGGACGGCTGCGAACCGCTCGTCCGGGCGCGCACCGGGCTGCTGCTCGACCCTTATTTCTCGGCGACCAAGCTGCGCTGGATCCTCGACAATATCGCCGGCGTGCGCGCCCGCGCCAATCGCGGCGAGCTCGCCTTCGGGACAATCGACAGCTTCCTGCTGTGGCGACTGACCGGGGTCCACGCGACCGACGCCACCAACGCCTCGCGCACCTTGCTCTACGATATCCACAAGGGGCAGTGGGACGACGACCTCCTGCGCCTGTTCGGGATCCCCGCCAGCCTGCTCCCCGAGGTTCGCGACAATTCCGCGATGTTCGGCGAAACCCGCCTGCTTGGCCGCCCGATCGCGATCGGTGGCATGGTCGGCGACCAGCAAGCTGCGGCGATCGGTCAGGCCTGCTTCTCGCTCGGCGACGTCAAGGCGACTTATGGCACGGGCGGCTTCGTGCTGCTCAACACCGGCGATGCGGCGGTGTTGAGCGAGCACGGCCTGCTCACGACCATCGCCTACCGCCTCGGCGGGCGCACGACTTTTGCGCTCGAAGGATCGATCTTCGTCGCCGGCGCTGCGGTCAAATGGCTTCGCGACGGGCTCGGTCTGATCGCTCACGCCGCCGACACCGAACCCCTCGCGACCCGGCTTGACGACAATCACGGCGTCTACATGGTCCCCGCCTTCGTCGGGCTCGGCGCGCCGCACTGGGACGCCGCAGCCCGCGCCACCATCAGCGGGCTGACATTCGACGCGACCGGAGCGCACATCACCCGCGCCGCGCTCGAGGCGGTCGCCTACCAGACTGCCGACCTGATCGCGGCGATGACCGCAGACGGCGCGCGCGATCCGCGCCAGGTCCGCATCGACGGCGGCATGGCGACCAACGACTGGTTGTGCCAGTTCCTCGCCGACATGCTCGACACCGAGGTCGCGCGCCCCGCCAATGTCGAAACCACCGCCGCCGGCGCCGCCTTCCTCGCCGGGCTGACGGCGGGAATCTGGAGCGGCCCCGAAGACTTCGCCGCAACCTGGCGCGCCGAACGGACGTTCCGTCCGCAGATGACCGGCAGCGCGCGCGCCGACCTGCTCGTCGGCTGGCAGCAGGCCGTCGCCCGCACCCGCTCGATCCCTGCCCGATGAGCGCCCGATGACCGCCGACTTTGACCTGCTCGTCATCGGTGGCGGGATCAACGGCACCGGGGTCGCGCGCGACGCCGCCGGGCGCGGGCTCAGCGTTCTGCTCGTCGAGCGCGACGACCTTGCCGCGCACACTTCCTCGTCGAGCACCAAGCTGATCCACGGCGGGCTACGCTACCTTGAACATTATGCGTTTCGCCTGGTCCGCGAATCGCTCGTTGAGCGTGAGAAGCTGTTCGACATCGCCCCGCACCTCATCCGTCCGATGCACTTTGTCATGCCGCTGACGAAGGGGATGCGCCCGGCCTGGCTGATCCGCGCCGGTCTGTTGCTCTATGATCGGCTCGGCGGACGCTCGCGCCTGCCCCGGTCGAAGGCGGTTCGCCTCGCCGGGACCCCGTGGGGCGCCGGGCTCAAGCCGATCGAGCGCGGCTTCGTTTATTCGGACGGCTGGGTCGACGACGCCCGCCTCGTCGTCCTCAACGCAATCGACGCCGCCGAGCATGGCGCCACGATCCGCACCCGCACCGCCTTCCTGTCCGCCCGCCGCGAAGCCGCTTGCTGGACCGCCCGGCTCGGCGACGGCTCGACCATCACCGCCCGCGCCATCGTCAATACCGCCGGCCCGTGGGTCGGACAGGTGCTCGAGGACATTCCCGAAGCCCGCGCGGAGCGACCGCCGCGGTTGGTCAAGGGCAGCCACATCATCGTGCCGCGCCAGTTCGTCGGCGACCACGCTTACGTCCTCCAGAACGACGACAAGCGGATCGTCTTCGCCATCCCTTACGAAGGCCAGTTCACCCTCATCGGCACCACCGAGAAGCCGTTCGAGGGCGACCCCTCCAACCCGACGATCGACGCGGACGAAACCGACTATCTATGCGCCAGCGTCAACCGTTATTTCGCAGGACCGATCGGCCCCGCCGACGTCGTCGCCAGTTATTCCGGAGTCCGGCCGCTGTTCGACGACGGGCACGACAATGCGTCGGAGGTAACCCGCGACTATGTCCTGCGCCTCGGCAGCGATCGGGCGCCGCAGCTCCTCTCGGCGTTCGGTGGAAAGATCACCACCTACCGCCGCCTCGCCGAACAGGCGCTCGACCTTCTCGCGCCGTTCCTGCCCGCGATGCGCGCCCCGTGGACGTCCGACTTTCCTCTCCCCGGGGGAAATTTGCCAAATGGTGATTTCGACGTCTTCCTCGCCTCGGTCCGCGCCCGCTGGCCGTTCCTGGAAGCCTCCCAATCCGAACGCATGGCTCGAGCCTATGGCACTCGCCTTGACCGCCTGCTCGGAGACGCCGCGCGCAAGACCGATCTCGGCGCCATGCTCGGCCAAGGGCTCACCACCCGCGAGATCGACTTCCTCATCGAAGAGGAATGGGCGCAGACGGACGACGATATCCTGGTGCGCCGGACCAAATTGGGACTGCACGGCGGCGCCAGGCTGGCCGCAAACCTGATTGCCTATCTCCAGAAGCGAGCTGAGCAATGCGATGACCAACCCGCCGATCGGAGCTTTCTGTAGGCCCGAGCCAAACACCTGCCGATACGCCATCACAGCGGCCGCCGGCCGGAAGCCGGCCGGAAGCTGGCCTGGCGCTATTTTTAGTGTAACCGCTAGTCTCTGGCGCCAATTCAGATAGGTTGAAGCCGAACAATAGACCCAAGCGCCATCGTGCCTGGCGCCGGGGTACAAAATCCTCACGCAACAAGGTGGTTTGTGACGATCCAGATCGAGCCTTCCGATCAGACACGCGCGGCGGTGCCGGCCAGAGTGTGTTTTGTTATGCACAAATTCGACCGGGGCGGCAGCCTTCGGGTTGCGGCCTATCTGGCGCGCGGATTGACCGACCTCGGGATGAAGGTCGAGCTGATCATGTTCACCGACCGCGGCGAGGTCGACAAGATCATTATCGAGCTGGCCGGGGCTGATATTCCGATCCGCTATCTGGGTTCGTGGTCCGGTCCGCGGGCGCTGGATCTGGTTCGCGGCCTCCCGGCGCTCGTGCGCTTGCTTCGCCGGCTTGGGCCAGACACCATCATTGCCGGCGCCAACCACGTCGCTTTGGTCAGCGCCCTTGCGCGGCGTCTGGCTGGTCTGGACAAGAGCCGGCTGTTCCTGAAGACGACCAATCCGATTGCTTCGTCACGACACAGCGGGCTCGTCAAACAGGTCCGGCGGTGGAGCTATCGCAAGATTTTTGCCCAAGCTGCCGGGGTGTGGACGCTGAGCCCCTCCGAGACGGACGAGATGCGCGCGGCATTTCCGGAGTTCGCGGACCTCTTCCGCGACGTCTTCAACCCCTATGTGACGCCGCGCATGCTCGATCAGGCACCGGCTCGGGCACCCTTGGCTGCGGCGCCGTTCGTGCTCGCGGTAGGGCGCCTGACCGAGCAGAAGCGACTGGAGCGGCTGATTGAAGCGTTCGCCCTTGTCCAGGACACGGCGGTTCGCCTGAGGATCCTTGGCGAGGGCGAGCAGCGCCAGCAATTGTCCGCGCTCGTCGACCGGCTCGGGCTGCGGGATCGGGTCGACCTGCCCGGTTACGTCAAGGATGTCGCCGAGGCTTATGAACAGGCAAAGCTGCTGGTGCTGACATCCGACTATGAAGGGCTTCCGGCCGTCCTGCTCGAAGCGATGGCCGCGAATTGCCCGATCCTTTCGACCGATTGCTTCCCAGCCGCGCGGGCAATCATCGAAGGCGCCGAAGGGTGTGCAATCATCGAGCGGACTGACCCGGTGAGCATTTCGGCGATGATCGACGCGCATCTGCTGTTGCTGCGGCCGACCCGACTGCGCGAGATCGCCGAGCGTTATTCGATCGCCAACGGCATCGCGAGCCACTGGGCGGCGATGCATTCCCAGGCGCCGGCAGCAGGACCGCGATGATCAGTCGCCCGACCGCGTGAACTGGTGCAAAGCCAGGGCATGAGCACCACCCCGCCGGGCGGCGGCATCCTGATAACCATGCACCGCATGAGCCAGGGCGGCGCAGATCGCGTCGCGGTGCTGCTTGCCAACGGGTTCGTCGCGGCCGGCATCCCGACCGCGTTCGTCCTCTTGCGCGACGACGGCGAAGGCGAACAGGCGCTGTTCGATCTCCTCGATCCCGGCGTCTCGGTCCGCAGCGCGGGTCCGGCGATGGGGTCGCGACACCTCGAACTGATACGCGGGCTGAAATTCATCCGGAACGAGATCGCCTTGATCAAGCCGTCCGTGGTCCTGGCGAGCAGCAGCAATATGGGGCTGGTCACCGGGATCGCGTCGCGGACCTGGCGCGGCAAGGCACCGCAGTTCGCGATGAAGCTGACGAACCCGGTCATCCGGCCACGCGATCATGGCCGGTTGCGGACCGCGTACCGCCGCGCTTTATATGGCTTCATCTTCGGCCATTATGATCTGGTGATGATTCTGACCGACGCCGAACGCCTCGACTTGTCGGCGGCCCATGCGCGGCACAGCGCTCGGTTTCGGACTGTCGCGAATGCCTATATCTCCGATGAGATGATCGCCGGTGACGCCACCCCCCGGCCCGACGGCCCTGCGCGCATCCTGACCCTGGCGCGGATGATGCCGCAAAAGCGGCTCGACGTGCTGCTGGAGGCGTTTGCCAGACTCGACCTGCCCGAGGCGCGGCTGACGATCCTTGGCGATGGTCCCTTGCGCCCGTCGCTCGAGAGGCAGGCGCAGTCGCTCGGGATCGCCGCCCGCGTCGACATGCCGGGCTTCGCCGACAACGTCCTGCCGTGGCTCCGGACGACCGACCTGTTCGTGCTGTCGTCCGACTATGAGGGCCTTCCCGCCGCCATGATCGAGGCGCTGGCGTGCAACGTGCCCGTCGTCACGACCGACTGTTTCCCGGGCGCGCGAGAGATGTTCGCCGGGGTCGAATGCTGCGCGGTGACGCCGATCGCCGACGCAATTGCGCTGGCCCGCGCGATGGAGGCCAGCCTGGCGATCCGGCCGGCCCCGACGGGTCTTCGTGAACTGGCGAAGGCTTATGGTGTCGAGGCCTCGATCGCCGCGCACATCGCTGCGCTGAGACCATTGATGGAGCCCAGATGATGGCGGGAACGCCGACCCGAACCCAAGCGGATGGTGACGACGCCGCAGGCTCGTCGTCGGGCGCATCGCCGCCGCCCGGGGACAATCTTTCGAACGGGATCATCCGGCGCATCTTCGGCAATCTGGGCAAGCTGATGGGAGGCAAGGCCGTCGCCGGGCTGCTCAGCCTGGTCTACATGATTATCGCTGTCCGGGCGCTTGGCGCGCACGATTATGGCGTCCTCATCCTGGTCCATGCCTACACCGTCATCGTCGGGGGCCTGATCGAGTTTCCGGGATGGCACGCGGTCGTCCGCTATGGTGCGCAGGCGATCGCGAGCGGGGATCGCGAGCGGCTCGTTCGACTGCTCAGGCTCGCCTCGTTCGTCGAGCTTGCGTGCGGCGTCATCGCGGTCGCGACTGCGGCGCTGCTTGCGCCATTCTTCGGCGCACGGCTCGGCTGGTCCCCGACCGCGCTGGCATTCGCCGTGCCCTACAGCTTCGCGGTGCTGGCGACGATCCGCTCCGCGCCGGCCGGCTATCTCCAGCTGCTCGGGCGATTCGACCTGCTGGGCTACCATAATCTGGTTGCGCCGACGGTGCGCCTGCTCGGCGCTTCGATCGCTTATGGCGCGGGCGCGGGGCTGCGCGGCTTTCTCATCGCCTGGCTGGTCGCCGCGCTCGCCGAATGGGGTTCGATGTGGCTGATGGGCTGGATCGTCGCCCGCCGCGCGCTTCCCGGCCACGATCTGTTGGGCTCGGCGCGCGGCGCGGTGCGCGAAAACCCGGGCATCCGCCGGTTCATGATCGCGGCCAATGCCGACGCGACATTCGGTGAGCTGTCACAGCGCATCGCCCCGCTGATGGTCGGCTGGGTGATGGGGCCGGCCGCAGCCGGGCTCTACGCGGTTGGCCAGCGAGGCGCGGTGGTGATCGCGCAGCCTGCGGGCAATCTGGGACAGGCGGCCTACGCCGAGCTTGCCAGGCTGATCGCTGCGGGCGGACGAGGCCGCGATGTCCGGCAGGTGCTGATGCGGATCATCGCCATCGCCATGGCGGCGGCAATTCCGATCGTCCTTCTCGTTGCCATATTCGGGACCCCGCTGGCAGTGCTGATCGGCGGCAAGCCGTTCGCCGCGGCAGGAGTTGTCATGCTGTGGCTCGTCGCGGCACGCGCGGTCCTGCTGGTCGCCCCGCCCGCAAGCGCGGCACTGGTCGCACTGGGCAAGCCCGGTCTGTCGGTCGGCGGCAATATGGCCTGCGCGTTGCTGCTCCTGCCGTTCCTCCCTTTGCTGATGCACCGCTTCGGCCTGTCGGGCGCCGGATTCCATGCGCTGCTGACCTCGTCCGCGATTGCGATCGTGCTCGGCGGGCTGGCGTGGCGCGAGAGTGGCTCGGCGGGCTCGATCAAGCGTGATGCCGCCGCCTGAATCCCGCCTCGACTCTGTTTCAGCTGCGCTGAACCGGTACCGGCCCGTTCCACCACAGCGCGAAGACCGTGATCGAATAGAGCATGCGCCCATGATCGGCCTCGCCGCGGCGGTGTTCGTCGAACAATTGGTCGACCACGCGCGGATCGAGATAGCCGGCGGCGGCCGCGCCGCTCGCGTTCCATGTATCGCGCGCAAAGTCGCCCAGCGCGCCGCGAAACCAGCTCGTGTAGGGAATCTGAAACCCCTGTTTCGGCCGCTTGAGGATATCGGACGGAAGCCACGGCGCGATCGCCTCGCGCAGGATGAACTTGCCGACATTTCCGCGCAATTTGAGTTCGGGTGGAACCGTAAGAGCCCAGTCGACCATCTTGTGCGAGAGAAACGGCACCCGCGCCTCGAGCGAATGGGCCATGCTCGCGCGGTCGAGCCGGGTGAGCATCGCCGAGGGCATGTTCACGGTCAGATCGGCAAGGAGAAACTGCTCGAGCGCCGATTCCGCCCGCCGGCCATGATCCGGAAAATATTCTTCCTCGAGCGACCGGTAGCTGTCCGCGCCCTCATGCCGGTTCCAGAAATCAGCAGAATAGACGCGCTTGCGGACGCTCCGGCGGCTGCTTTGCGTCGCGGCGAAGAATTGCTGATAGCCATCGGGCAGGCGGATATATTCGGCAAAGCGTTGCGCATGTTGCCGCAAATAATTGACCCGCGCCGAGCGGGTCAGCGGAAGCCCGTCGATCAGCGCGCCAAGCGGGCGCACCGCGCCGATCAGCGGTCGGTAGCGCTCGATCAGGCGCGCATTGCGATGCCGCTTGTAGCCGGCGAAGAGCTCGTCGCCGCCCTCGCCGCACAGCACGACCTTGACGTGCTGTGCAGCGAGCTTCGACGCCCACCAGGTCGGAATCGCGGCCATGTCGGCGAACGGCTCGTCATAGCAGCGCACGACCTCGGGAAGCACTGCGGTGAGGTCGGACAGCTCAAGCGGCAGCACGACATGCTCACAGCCCAAATGCTGCGCAATCCGCCGCGCGGCGTCGGTCTCGTCGATCTTCGCGCCGGGATAGCCGATCGTGAAAGCCTTGATCTTGTGGCTTGTCGCGCGCGTCATCGCCGCCAGCACTGCGGATGAGTCGATCCCGCCCGACAAAAAGGCGCCGACGGGGACGTCCGCCTGCATATGCCGGGCGGTCGTCTCGACCAGCATCGAGCGCATCTCCTCGGTCCACTCGGCGATCGAGCGGTCGTGCCGGACCGCGGGGACTGGTTTCCAGAACGATTGCGTGTGCGCGTGCCCGGCCGGTCCGATGGTCAGCCAGTGGCCCGGATCGAGCGTCGCCACCTCCGCGAAGATCGAGCGCGGCTTGCGGACATGGCCGAAGCTGAAGAAATCATGGACCGCGCGGTCGTCGACGGTGAATTTGAGCCCGGGCAGCAGCCGCAGCGATTTCAATTCAGAGGCGAAGGCCAGCCCGCTTTGCTGCTCCGAAATATACAGCGGCTTGATGCCCAAAGGATCGCGCGCGAGCGTCAGGACGCGCGTGTGATGATCCCACACAGCTGCCCCGAACATGCCTTCCAGCCGCGCCCAGCAATCATTCCCCCAGCGCGCAAAGGCGGCAAGGACAGTCTCCGTGTCACTATGGGTAGCAAAGGCAAAACCGGCCTCGCCGAGCGTCTTGCGCAGATCGAGATGATTGTAGATTTCTCCGTTATAGACGATGCTGAAGCGGCCATCCGGGGTGCGCATCGGCTGATGCCCGCCCTGCACGTCGAGGATGCTGAGGCGGCGCATGCCAAAGCCGAAATCGCCGTCGCCCATAATTCCGGAATCGTCGGGCCCGCGATGGATGATGGCGTTGCATTGGGCGGTGAGGATGGCTTCGTCGACCGGCCTGCCAAGCCGCCTGTACCAACCCGCAATCCCACACATGGCAAGCCTTTGTCACTGCTAGACCGGCGCTCCGAAGCCGCCCCCGGGGCCCCTTGTCGCGTCGGTGCGCGGCCTTGTCACGCACGAAATGCGAAGCCGCTGTGGCGCAAGCTAATCATGCGCAGTTTTGGAAGTGACCCGTGTCGGTGGCGTCAGCCTGACGCGAACTTATCTCCAAGGGACGCATCCAATGCCGACTGAACCGGAGCCGGAGCCTATTCTTGACACGCGGTTCGACGAGTGGCTTTTGCGAACGCAACGCATGTCGGCAGGAAAGTGAATTTATGGACCAGCGATCGTTCACCGAGGCAACGCCAAATGGTCGCTAACGACCCCTTCCGCAGCGACGTTCTTGTCGGGAAGCGAATTCTCGTCACCGGCGGAGGCAGCGGTCTGGGGGCCGAAGTCAGTCGCGGGCTCGCCGCGCATGGAGCGGCGGTCTATATCTGCGGACGACGTGAAGGGGTGCTGGAGGCGACGGCGCAGGCGTTGCGCGACGAGACCGGCGGCAAGGTGGTCGGCTATGGCTGCGACATCCGCGACGCCGGATCGGTCGATGCTCTGATCGATCGAATTTGGGCCGACGGTCCCCTGACGGGTCTGGTCAACAACGCCGCTGCCAACTTCATTGCGCCGACCAAGGACTTGTCGCCACGCGGCTACGAAGCGATCCGATCGACGGTGATGGACGGCGCCTTCTTCGCGACCCTGGCGTGC
>JANPMU010000163.1:0-1720 GCA_031427095.1 Sphingomonas sp. | reverse complement strand
CGACCGCCCGCGCGTGCCGCCCCTCGCCGAGACCCCCGATCCCGGCGCGATCGGCGCGATGATCGAATTATTGAAGGACGCCGCCGCCCCGCTGGCGATCATCGGCGGGGCCGACTGGAGCCCGTGCGCAGGCCATCACTGGGCCAATTTCGCGGTCCGCCACGGCATCCCCACCGCCGCTGCCTTCCGCCGCCAGGACGCGGTCGCCAATTCATGCGCGGTCTACGCCGGCCAGCTCGGCTACGGTCCCAACCCCAGGCTCCAGCAGCGCGTCCGCGACGCCGATTTGCTGATTGTCGTCGGCGCGCGCCTCGGCGAAGCCACGACGGACGGCTATACATTGATCACCCCCGACCACCCGGGCCAATTGCTGGTCCACATTCACCCCGACCCCAACGAGCTTGGCCGGGTCTATCACGCCGATTTGCCGATCTGCGCCGACATGAGCGAGTTTGCGCAAATGGCCGACGAGTGGAGCGACCCCGAGCTGGTCCGCTTCTCGGCCGGCGACGAAGCCCACGCCGAATGGCTCGACTGGTCCGACCCCAAGCCGAGAGACGGCGTGAAACTCGACCTCGGCCCGTGCGTTAGGACGATGCGCGAAACGCTCCCCGCCGATACCATCATCTGCAACGGGGCGGGCAATTTCTCGGGCTGGTGGCACCGCTACTGGCATTACGCAGCGATGCCCTCGCAGCTCGCCCCGACCAGCGGCACGATGGGCTACGGCCTCCCTGCTGCGGTCGCCGCCGCGCTGCGTTTCCGCGACCGCCTCGTGGTGTGCGTCGCCGGCGACGGCGATTTCCTGATGAACGGGCAGGAACTGGCGACCGCGCAGGCCAACGCTTGCGACCTGCTGGTGATCCTGGTCGATAACAATAGCTACGGCACGATCCGCATGCACCAGGAGCGCGACTATCCCGGGCGGGTCAGCGCGACCAGCCTCGTCAATCCCGACTTCGCGGCCTTGGCTCGCGCGTTTGGCGGCTGGGCCGAAACCGTCGAGGAAACCGCAGGCTTCGCCCCCGCCCTCGACGCCGCGATGGCGCGAAAAGGCATCCGCCTGATCCACTGCAAGACCGACGTCGAGCAGATCAGCAATGCGACGACGATCGGCAAATTGAGGGCGCTTTAATCCTCGGCCGCAAGTCCTCAGACGCGCGCGCTATCAACTATCGGAGGGCTTGCCGGAGGGCATGTCGAATGGCTTGTCGGAGGGCTTGTCGGGGTGACCGGGAGTCTTGCCAGAATTTCGCTTGGACCAAGCGTCAAGGTTGTCGAACAGCACCGACAAACGATCGACGACTTCGTGAAAATTGCCAATTCTATCCTCGCCTGGACTGCGCATCGCTTGGCTCCCGTTTCAAACTGTCCATAAAACGCGGGGCTGGCATATTAAGTTGCTTTTTTACTTGTATTTCAAAGCCGTAATGGCGTCATCATACTCCACAATGACTACCCACAAACGAAAAAGGCCGCCCCAGCAGCGCGGGACGGCCCTTCCTCGGTTCAGTCCGAGAACGATCAGACGTCGTTGCCGAGCGCGCCTTCGACTTCGCCCTTGGTCTTCTGAAATTCGCCCTTGGCTTCCTGCTCAAGGCCCTTTTTCTTCATCTCGGGGCTGTCGGTGGCTTCGCCGATCGCTTGCTTGGTATTGCCCATCGCTTCGTTCGCGGCGCCCTTGGCCTTTTCGGTATACTCACCCATCATTCGTCTCCTT
>JANPMU010000162.1:0-6697 GCA_031427095.1 Sphingomonas sp. | reverse complement strand
GATGTCGCATGGCAGCGGTATCGTGGCGCTCCCCGCAGTCGCGCGCGGGGCGGTCAACGCAATTCTCGAGCCGGCGAGCTTCGAGCCCAGGGCGCTCTTTGCAACCATCGAGCGCCTCCGCGTCGGCCATGTCGCGTTCCTCGCTCCAACGCAGATCATCAAGATGCTCGACGAATATGAGCCGGGCGCATTCGACCTTTCGTCGCTCAGGGCGATCACCTATGGCGGCGCGCCGATCCATGTCGTCCACCTGCGCCGGGCGATCGCCGCGTTCGGGCCGGTGTTCGTCCAGCTGTTCGGCCAGGGCGAGGCCCCGATCACCATCACCGGCATGACTGCGGCACAGCATCGGGAACTGCTTGAAGCCGACGATCCGCGGATCGGCTCGGCGGGCCAGATCCGCACCGATGTCGAGGCGCATTGCGTCGACGAGAACGACCGCCCGCTGCCGCCCGGCGAGGCGGGTGAGGTGGTGGTGCGCGGCGATGTCGTCATGCCCGGTTACTGGAACAATCCGCAAGCCACTGCCGAAGCGCTGCGCGGCGGCTGGCTGCACACCGGGGATATCGGGATGTTCGACGAGTCGGGCTATTTGTTCCTCCTCGATCGGGCCAAGGACATGATCATTTCGGGCGGCAACAATGTCTATCCGCGCGAGGTCGAGGAGATCATCATTCAGCACCCGGCTGTGGCGAACGTCTGCGTCGTCGGAATACCCGATCCGTATTGGGGCGAGGCGGTCCACGCCGTCGTCGTGCGTGAAACCGGCGGCGATGTGTCCGCGCAGGACATTATCGCTCACTGCGCCAAACACCTCGCCGGCTACAAAAAGCCCAAGGCGGTCGATTTTGTCGATGAGCTGCCGGTCAGCGGCTATGGCAAGATCCTTCGCCGCGAGGTGCGCGAGCGCTATTGGCAGGGTCAGGAAGCCCGCATCGGCGGCGGCGCGCCATTGCAGGCGGCCAAGGCATGACCCGCGTTCTGATCGCCGGGGTCGGAATGACCTACTTCGGCAAGCATCTCGGGCGCGGCGTGCGAAGCCTCGCGGTTGAGGCGATCGATGAGGCAATCGCCGATGCAGGCGCGGCCGCCGAGGACATCGCGCGCGTCTATTTCGGCAATGCGGTGGCGGGTATCGTCACTCAGCAGGAAATGATCCGCGGCCAGGTCGCGCTGCGCCGCCACCCGCTCAGCCACGCCGCCTTGATCAATGTTGAGAACGCCTGCGCCTCGGGTGGATCGGCGCTGAGCCTCGGCTTCGAGGCGGTCGCCAGCGGCAATGCCGAGGCGGTCCTGGTGGTCGGCGCCGAACAGCTCAACCACGCCGATCGCTCTCGGCCATTCAACGCCCTGCGCGGATCGACCGATATCGAGGATATCGGCGAGGCCGAGCCCGGCCAGACCAGCGCCAATTCGCTGCTGATGGATTTCTACGCCGAGGTCGCCCAAGCCTATCTCGACACTTATGGCGCGACCCCGGCCGATTTCGCGCGGGTCGCAGTCAAGAACCGCAACAATGCGGTGCATAACCCAAAGGCCCATCTTCGCACGCCGCAGACCGTCGAGGACGTGCTCGAATCGCGAATGATCGTCACTCCGCTGACATTGCCGATGTGCTCGCCGACCACCGATGGCGGCGCGGCGCTGCTATTATGTTCGGAAGACTATGCCCGGTCGAAAGGCGCGGACGCGGTCGAGCTCGTCACCTCGCGGATCGCTTCGGGTGCTCGCGGCGATCCGGTGAGCGCAGCGGCGCAGGCTGCTTTTAATGCTGCCGGGATCGGCCCGGACGATTGTGATCTGATGGAGCTTCACGACGCCGCCGCGCCCGCAGAGCTCATCCAATATGCCGAAGTCGGCCTGTGCGCCGAAGGCGAAGGCCATCTCCTGATCCGCGCGGGCGCGACCGATCTCGGCGGCAAGACTCCGATCAATACCAGCGGCGGCTTGCTCAGCCGCGGGCACCCCCTCGGCGCTACCGGCTGCGCGCAGATCGTCGAACTCGTCACGCAATTGCGCGGCCGCGCCAATGGCCGGCAAGTCGAAGGCGCACGCCAGGCACTCGCGATCAACGGCGGCGGCTGGCTCGACGGGGCTTATGCGCTTGCCGTCGCCTCGATTCTTCGCAAGATTTGATTGCGATGACCTACGCGACGATCCTCGTTGACCGGCCCGCCGACGGCGTTGCCTGCATCACGCTCAACCGGCCCGAGCGCGGCAACGGCGTAGTCCCGGAAATGGCCGCCGACCTGGCCGATGCGCTCAACGCGCTCGAGACAGACCTTTCGGTGCGGATGCTGATCCTGACCGGCGCCGGCAAGCAGTTCTGCGCTGGCGCCGACCTGGTCGAGTTTGCCGATTATCTCGTCGACCAGCAGGCGCGCAGTCAGGAACCCTATAATGCCCGCGTGCTGTGGCCGGTGACCCAGCGCCTCGTCTCCAGTCGGCTGCCGGTGATCGCCGCGATCAACGGCGGCGCTACTGCGGGGGGCCTCGATCTCGCGCTCGCCTGCGACATCCGCATCGCCTCGACCGCCGCGAAGCTGGGCGAGACCTATATCAAGCTCGGCCTCAACCCCGGAAATGGCGGTACGTATTTCCTGCCGCGCCTTGTCGGATCGGGGATGGCCGCCGAAATGGCGCTGACCGGCGACCTGTTCGACGCGTGGCAGGCACTCGCGATGGGCCTGGTCAACCGGGTCGTCGCGCCCGAGGAACTGCTCGACGAAGCTGTGGCACTCGCCGCGCGAATCGCCGAGCGGCCGCGTCTGGCAATCGAGGCAACCAAGCAGCAGCTCCGCCAAAGCTGGCACATGGACCTCGCCGGCTCGATGAACGCCAGCTTCTGGGCGGTCGCCGCGCTCAGCTATTCGGACGATCTGCGCGAAGGCGTCGCCGCCGCGCGCGACAAGCGGCCGCCAGTCTACAACCGTCAGCCCAAACCCGAATGAACAATGGGCAAATCATCGTCGACGCGGTGTTCCACCCGTGGAACCTCTCGCCCGCCAACCAGAACCCACGCGGACGGGCGCAGCTCGACGCGGTGCACGCTTCGCACAAGCTCGCGCTCGACGAGGCCAACCGCGGCTATCAACTGACCGAGGCGGAAATCTTCAGCGACATCGATTTCGACGCGCTGGCGCATGCCGAGTTCGTCGAGAGTCCGGTTGATCTGGCGGTGATCCATGCCTTGCCGTGCCTCGGTTTCACCCTCGGCAATGTCACCGATCCCGACCGCGCTGCCGCCTTGCGCGACCGCAACCCTGACCGCTTCAGGCTCTACGGGACCGTCGGAACGCCGATCGGCGAGGGCGCGATCGACGAATTGGAGCGGCAGGCAGATGAATTGGGGATCGACGGGGTCAAGCTCTATCCGGCGCTTTATTATGATAATCAGGCAACCGGCTGGCGGCTCGATGGCGAGGATTTCGCAACCCCTTTACTCGAGGCCGCCCGCAAGCTTGGCATCACCCGCGTCGCGATTCACAAAGCGCTATGGCTCGAACCCGCACCGCGCGAGGCGTTCGACATCGACGACATGGATTCGCCGCTCGACCGCTTTTCCGACATGACCTTCGAGATGGTCCACGGCGGAACCGCTTTCCTCGACCAGACCATCGACTTGATGCAGCGCCATTCCAATCTCTATCTGACGCTGGAGACGACCTTTTCCTATCTTCTGGTCAAGCCGCGCGTCTTCGCCAAAGTGATCGGCAGGCTGATCAAGGCCGTCGGATCCGACCGGCTGCTGTTCGCCAGCGGCAACAACCTTGCTCACCCCGCCCCGCTGCTCACGGCGTTCGACGGCTATCAGTTTCCCGATGCGCTGATCGAGGAGTTCGGCATAGATCCCCTGACCGACACTGATCGAGCCAATATCCTTGGCGACAATGCACTGCGGCTTCATGGGCTGGTGGTGGCGGATGTCGTTTCGGCGACTGCTGACGACGAGTTTGCGCGGGCCCGGGCGCGCCATGTTCCCGAACCATGGGCCGCGCTTCGAAAGCCGCGGCAGGCGGCGTGACGATCGAGGAGCAAATCCGCGAACGGGTCTCGGCAATTCCCGAGCCCTGCGCGATCGCGATGGGCAAGGCGATGACGATCGGGGACATGGGGCTGGTCGAGGACATCGCCTTCGATGACGGCCATGCGCGGATCACGCTTTGCCTGACCGACGCCGCCTGCGTGCATTTCCAATCGATGCAGCGCTTCATCGCGGACGTGCTCATCGACCTGTCCGAGGTTGAGACCGTCGAAGTCGTGCAGACCCTGAGCGAATTATGGACCCCCGACCGGATGGCCGGGGGATGAGTCCCGCCAAAACCTTAACCGGGCTTCGAGTGCTCGATATGAGCACCAACATTGCCGGCCCTTATGCGGCACTGATCCTCGCCGATCTCGGCGCCGATGTCGTCAAGATCGAGCGCGCACCGACGGGTGATGATACCCGCGCTCTACCGCCGCGCTGGGGCGAGGAGGCGACGGTGTTCCTGGCGATGAACCGCAATAAACGCAGCGCCTGTCTCGACATCAAGTCAGCGACGGGCAAGGCCGCAATTATGATGCTTGCCGGACGCGCCGACATCATCATCGAAAGTTTCCCGCCGGGCGTGGCGGCCAAACTCGGCCTGACGCACGCCGCCTTCAGCGCGCGCAACCCGGAGATCATCACCTGTACCGTGTCCGCATTCGGTGACGGGGCGCTTGGATCAACCATGCCCGGCTATGATGCCCTCGTTCAGGCCGTCTCGGGCCTGATGAGCCTCACCGGGCATCCCGATTCGGACCCGGTGCGAACCGGCCCGTCGATCCTCGACGTCACCACCGGACTGTGGAGCGTGATTGCGATCCAGGCCGCGCTTCACCGCCGCGCCGCAGGCGCCGGCGGCACCCACGTCGACGCGTCACTGATCGAATCGGCCTTCGCGCTCGTCGCGCATCAGGTGCAGGGCCTGCTCGCGACTGGAGAGCAACCGCTCAGGCTCGGCTCTGGTGCGCCGAGCGCCGCGCCCTACCGGGTCTATAAGGCAAGCGACGGCTTCGTGATGATTGCAACCGCAAGCGAACCGCAATTCCCGCGGCTGTGCAGCGGGCTCGGAATAGCCGAGCTCGCCGCCGACCCGCGATTCGTAACAATGACCGATCGCCTTGCCAACCGCGAAGCACTCGACGCCGCGATCGCCGAAGTGACTGCGGCTCGCGAGGTCGAAGAGCTGATCGAGCGACTGTCCGCGGCGGGCATTTCGGCTGGCCGGGTCAATGATCTGAAAGAAGCACTCGCTCAGCCAGTCGCGCAGGAACTCGCTCTGTTGGTTCCGCCCGACAGGGTCGGCTGGCCCGCCGGCCTTCCGATGCAACGCACCCCGATCGATCGCGACGGGTCGGGCTCGCGCCTGCCGCCACCGACCCTCGGCCAGCACACGCGAGAGCTGTTGTTTGAAGCTGGGCTCTCCGCAGCTGAGGTCGATGAACTCGCGCCGCTCTGAAGTCGATTGCTGATTGATTGAATCGAATGGGGTTCCCCGAGGGGTGCGGTTTGGAATTTAACCTGCTGACTGGAGCGGAGCTGCCGCGAGGTTGCGACGGTGCTGTCAGGGTAACGCTAACATGCTTCCGTTTTTGGGCGCGGGCTGGACTTTTGGGGTTTCGATGTTTCGCGCCTGGCAGATAGTCGGTGTAAATCAGCACCGAAGTGGGAACCTCGCTAAAACCGTGCTAACGCATTGAACTAACGGGGTAAATAGGACTTCGCTGGGGTCCCAGTTGGAGCTGATCGGGGCCCTCTCGTCGGCCAATTCAGCTATATAAATGGCACTGTCAAAGCGAACTTCACGACGCGCTAACCGGGGCTCGGCTACGGGCTCAGCCATGGCGAAATCGATCAACCCCTTCCGGTATTTTGACTCATCGCCGGAGGTGATCCGCCTCGCCGTGATGATGTATGTTCGTTACCCGCTGTCGTTGCGGACTGTCGAGGACCTGCTGTTCGAGCGCGGCATCGACATCTGCCACGAGACCGTGCGGCTGTGGTGGAACCGTTTCGGCCCGATGTTCGCCGGCGAGATCCGCCGGAAGCGGGTCCAGCACATGCGAGCCTACACCCATTGGCGCTGGCACCTCGACGAGATGTACGTGAAGATCAATGGCGAGATGCATTGTCTCTGGCGCGCCGTCGATCACGAGGGCGAGGTGCTGGAATCCTTTGTCACCAAGACGCGCGACAAGACCGCGGCGCTTAAATTCATCAAGAAAGCGATGAAGCGCCATGGTCGAACCGGCACCATCGTCACTGATGGCTTGCGCTCATACGGTGCTGCGCTGAATGCCGTTGGCGCCGCCGACCGCCAGGAGACCGGGCGCTGGTTGAACAACCGGGCCGAGAACAGCCACCTGCCGTTCCGACGACGAGAGCGGGCGATGATCCGGTTCCGCCAAATGAAGACGCTGCAGAAATTCAGTTCCGTCCACGCCTCGGTCCACAACCATTTCAGCCAGGATCGCCACCTCGTCAGCCGGAAAATCTACCGAGAACGACGCTCCGCCGCCCTGGCCGAGTGGCGGTCACTCGCGGCCTGACGACCGACCGCCTGCCCTCGTCGCGTCAACCGGAGACGAGTTCGCGTTGGACTGACAGCACCGTTTCTGGCCGAGCGCGGCATCGACGTCACCTACGAGACCATCCGGTGCTGGACGATGA
>JANPMU010000161.1:0-1765 GCA_031427095.1 Sphingomonas sp. | reverse complement strand
GTCAGCGAGACCATCGGGTCGACGTGAAGGAACTCGGCCACCGCCCAATAGCTCGCCGCGACGAGCAGCGTGATGATCGCACCCGCCACGGCATAACGGATCGCCTGGACGGCGATGGTGCGGCGTTCGGGGTCGAGCGCGTTGCGAGCAAAGGGGATCATCGGCTTGCTCTCTAGCCGCGACTGGCTAGAGCAAGAAAGGAATTTAGCGACAATCGGGCGGGACGCGTGATCGAAAAAACTCTCGACCTGGCGGAGCGCCACTGGCGCTGGGTCGTGTTTGTGGCGTGGCTCGGGCTTGCGGCGTGGGCGATCTTCAACCGGTGGAACGGGATCATCGGCTTCGCGCTCGGCGATACCGACGACAATATGCGCATCGCCCAGGTTCGTGCCTTGCTTCACGGGCAGGACTGGTTCGACCTTCGCCAGTATCGATTGATCCCGCCGGGGGGCGCCAATATTCACTGGTCGCGGCTGGTCGATCTGCCGCTCGCCGGACTGATCCTGCTCGGCCGGACATTCATGAGCGGCGCCAATGCCGAGCGGCTCGCGATCGCGGTCGCGCCGTTGCTGCCCTATCTGCTGCTGATCGCCAGCCTTGCGCTGACCACCCGCCGCTTGCTCGATCCACGCGCCTTCTGGGTCGCGATCGTCGCCTTGTTCTTTGCCGGATCGGCCAATGGCATGTTCGCGCCGACGCGGATCGACCATCATGGCTGGCAACTCGCGCTGCTGGCGGTCGCGATTGCCGGAATTGCCGATCCCAGGCGCGCGCGCGGTGGTGCGACGCTGGGTATCGCCACCGCTTTGTCGCTGAGTATCGGCCTGGAAATGCTGGTCTACCTCGCGATCGGCGGGGTCAGCCAGGTGCTGATGTGGGTCGATGACCGCGAACAGAGGCGTCGGCTGGCCGCTTATGCGGTGGCGGTCGGCGGGGGAACCGCGCTCGGTTTCCTGATTTTCGCGTCTTACGACAATCGCATGGCGGTGTGCGATGCGCTGTCGCCGGTGTGGCTGAGCGACGCGCTGGTCGGCGGAGCGCTGATGCTGGGACTGGCGATGCTGTCGCCGGCCAAGTGGACCACGCGGCTGGCGCTGGCGATCGGCGCCGGACTGATCATCGCCGGATTTCACGCGGCGATGTGGCCGCACTGCCTGACCCGGCTGGAAGGTGTATCGCCCGAAGTCGAGAAATTATGGCTGAGCCATGTGAGCGAAGCGCGGCCGGTCTATCGCCACGGCTGGACGATCGCATCACTGATCGTCGCGCTGCCGCTGACCGGACTGGTCGGTTGGAGCGTGCTGGTGTGGCGCGCGCGGAGCGAACGCGACCGGTTGCGGCGGACGCTGGCGGCAACGGCGGCGGCGCTGGCGGCGACGGCGATGCTCTTGTGGCAGACGCGGACCGGACCGGCGGCGCAGGTGATGGCGATCCCCGGGGCGATCGCGATCGCGTGGATCTTCGCCCCGTTGGCGTTCACGTCCCAAAAATCATGGGTACGCGTGATCGGCACGGCGCTGGCGGTGATCTTCGCGCTCGGCGCGGCGGTCCCGTTGGTGATCAATTTCATCCCGACGAAAAAGCCGACCGAGCGCGAGCGGTCGATCGGCCGGGCCAACCGATTGTGCAATTCGCTCGGCGGGCTGCGGGCGGTCGCGCTGCAGCCCAAAGGGGTGGTCTTCACCTTCGTCGATCTGGCGCCGCGCGTGATCGCGGTGACGCATCATGATTCGATCATCGGCCCCTATCACCGCAACGGTCAGGC
>JANPMU010000160.1:0-2107 GCA_031427095.1 Sphingomonas sp. | reverse complement strand
GCGCCCCGCCCAATTCGGCGGTCGCCATTCCCGGGTGTCGTCGCCCACGCCCGGTCGCTCGACCTTGATGACCCGCGCACCCAGATCCCCCAGGATCATGGTGCAGAACGGTCCCGCGAGATTGCGCGTGAGGTCGAGAACTAGCATACCGTCTAGTGGTGCTGTCATGCCTTCGCCTTGTATTCCAACCCTGGATTGTGCAGGGATATGCAGGTTCTAGTGCTACAACAATTGGATAAATCGATACGACTGTTTCGGTCTGACGATTTATCATTCCAAGCATTTTGCTAAATTCATCTATAAAACAGAATAATGTATCGAAATTATCTGATTGAGCGTTCACCGCGCGCTCTTTACGCTGCGCTTCATTGCATAGGCCAATGAGCGCGACTGGTTGCAACGTGGCGGCAAAGCAAACCGTGAGCGCGCAGCTGATAAGGTGGGACAATGGATCGGGTTGCTGGAAAGATAGCACTGGTGTCGGGCGCTGCGAGCGGAATCGGCGCTGCATGCGCGCGCTTGCTGGCCGCGGAAGGCGCTAAGGTCATGCTCGTCGATGTGAACGACAATCTCGGCGCTTCAGTCATAGACGAGATCAGGTCGGTCGGCGGTACGGCCGAATACGCCCATCTCGACGTTGTCGATGAAGCCGCCTGGATCTCTTTGATGGCGGAGATAAAGGCGAGGTTTGGCGGGCTCAATATCGCAGTCAACTGCGCCGGCACGTCGGTGACCGAGCTCACCTTTCCGACGGAAACGACCCTGGATGAGTGGCACCGGATCAACCGGGTCAATCTCGACGGGACGTTCCTTGCGACCAAGCATGAACTCAAGCTGATGATGGAAAGCAGTCCGGTCAACGGGTCGATCATCAACATATCGTCGGTGCTGGGGATCGTCGGCCAGCCCGGGATCGCGGCCTATAACGCCTCGAAAGGCGGGGTGCGGCTGTACAGCAAATCGGTCGCGCTTTCCTGCGCAAAGGAACGGGTGAACGTGCGCGTCAATACGATCCACCCCGGCTTCATCCGCACGCCGATGCTCGATCAGTCGATCCTTCGTTACGGCGATGTGGACGAAGGGCGCAAATTCTACGACAATCTCCAGCCGATCGGACATCTCGGTGAGGCGGAGGACATCGCGATGGGCGCGCTCTACCTGGCGTCCGACGAGGCCAAATTCGTGACCGGCGCTGAGTTGGTGATCGACGGCGGATACACCGCCCAATAGCTGCTGCCGGGAGAGTTCGAGATGACGACGAAGCGGTTGGATGGCAAGGTGGCGATCATCACCGGCGCCGCACGCGGCCAGGGTGCACATGAGGCACGGCGGTTCGTCGCCGAAGGAGCAAAGGTCGTACTGACCGATCTCGACAAGGCGGGTGCCAAGGTTGCCGCGGAGCTGGGCGACGCGGCGATTTTTCATCGGCATGACGTTGGCAACGAAGCCGATTGGAGCGCCGTCGTTAAAGCCGCCATCGACCGGTTCGGCAAGATCGACGTGCTGATCAACAACGCCGGCGTGTTCAAACCCGCCTCGATCCTGGAAACCACGACCGAGGCGTTCGATCTCCATTACCGCGTCAATACACTCGGCGTGTTTCTCGGCATGCGGGCAGTGATCCCCGCAATGGAGGCCAACGGCGGCGGGTCGATCGTCAACATCTCGTCGATTGCGGGGATGCGCGGCTGGCCGGGAATGATCGCCTATGGCGGCACCAAATGGGCGTCGCGCGGGCTGACCCAATGTGCCGCGCGGGAACTGGCGTCCAGCCGGATCCGCGTCAATTCGGTCCACCCCGGTCTGGTCGATACGCCAATGCTTGACGATCACGATCCCGACGCGCTCGTCGCGTTCACGGCGGCTGTGCCGTTCGGCCGGATGGGCACAGTCGATGACGTGGCCGAAGTGGTGATTTACCTCGCGTCCGACCTCTCCGGCTATATGACCGGTGCCGAGATCGTCATAGACGGAGGCCTCGCGCTGTGAGCCAGGCGCCTGGCCGCCGCATCTTCGCGCTGATCCTGTTGCTGATCGGTGCGATCGTCACGCTTGGCGGCGCGCAACTCGTGCTTCTCGGGGGTTCAAGCTACTATCTGATCGGCGG
>JANPMU010000159.1:0-1594 GCA_031427095.1 Sphingomonas sp. | reverse complement strand
CATCGCCAACCGCTGGCTGTCGGTCGATCCCTACATGCGCGGGCGGATGAACGATGTGAAATCCTATGTCCCGCCGTTCGCGATCGACGCCCCGATGGAGGGCGGAGCGGTCGGCGAAGTGGTCGAATCCAAGGATCCCGGATACAAGCCCGGCGACCTCGTGCTCCACATGGCCGGCTGGCGCGACGAAGCGGTGGTCGCCGCCAAGGCGCTGACCAAACTGCCCGACCTCGGCGTCGATCCCCAGGCGTTTCTCGGCAATCTCGGGCTGACCGGCGGCACGGCCTATTTCGGGCTGCTTGAAGCCGCTTCGGCCAAGGAAGGCGACGTCGTGTTCGTTTCCGCTGCGGCCGGCGCGGTCGGCTCGGCGGTGGTCCAGATCGCCAAGGCCAAGGGCATGACCGTGATCGGCTCGGCGCGGGGGCCCGCCAAATGCGATTATGTCCGCTCGCTGGGTGCCGACATTGCGATTGATTACACCGACGGGCCGTTGGTCAGATCGCTTGCCGCCGCCGCACAGACCCTTGGCTCCGGGGGGATCGACGTCTATTTCGACAATGTCGGCGGCGACCAGCTCGACGCCGCCTTCGCGCTCGCCCGCCAGAATGCGCGCTTTGCGATCTGCGGGATGATCGGCGGTTACAACAGCGGCAAGCCCGCCGCCTTCCGCTACATCATGCGGGTGATCACCATGCGCATCCGCGTCCAGGGGTTCATCTACACCGACTATCTGCCGCGGCTGGGCGAATTCCACCGCGACATGGGCGGCTGGATCGCGAGCGGAAAGGTCGCCGCGCGCGACACCGTCGTCGTTGGCCTCGACAAGACCCCCGAAGCCTTCCTCGGGCTGTTCAGCGGAGCGAACACCGGCAAGATGCTGGTCAAGCTGTAAGCGCCACCGCTTTGCCATGTACCGGCACGTCATTCGCGGGGATGACGAACACAGGACGGGGTCCAGCCGCGCCTAGCTGGCGTAGTTGCACGCTGCAGGGTCACCCGTGCTCAGACCGCGCTTGAGCGCTTCCATCCGCTGGGCCGCGCTACCGTGGGTAAAGCTTTCCGGGACCACCCGGCCCTGCGACTGCTTCTGGAGTGTGTCGTCGCCGATCGCTTCGGCCGCGCGCATCCCTTCCTCGACGTCGCCCGGTTCAAGCAAGGATCCCTGGGCATCGCGCGCCCGCGCGGACCACACGCCGGCATAGCAATCGGCTTGAAGCTCGATCCCGACCTGAACCTGGTTGCCCGACGCTTCGCTGGCGCCCGACTGAGCATTATGCGCGCGATCGAGCGTTCCCTGAAGGTTCTGGATATGATGCCCGACCTCATGCGCGATGACATAGATCTGGGCGAAATCGCCCGGCGCCTGGAAACGCTGCGACAGTTCGTTGAAGAAATTGGGGTCGATGTAAATGCTCTGGTCGGTCGGGCAATAAAACGGCCCCATCGCCGCCTGCGCCGCGCCGCAACCGGACTGGCCGTTGTTCGAATAAGCGATCATTTTGGTGGGCGTATATTGCTTGCCGGCCTGCTGGAAAATCTCGCCCCAAACCTCCTCGGTCGATCCGAGCGTACGGACCAGAAGTTGCTGCGTGGC
>JANPMU010000158.1:0-5913 GCA_031427095.1 Sphingomonas sp. | reverse complement strand
GCCGTGCCTGACGCATCACGCGGCGGGCGGGCGCGGTGCGGTTTCCAGGTCGGGGCGGGTCCCCGCCGACTGCGGCTCGCCCAATTCGGTCCGCCCGGCCAGATCGTCGTCTTTGAGCGTGTCGAGGTGCATCAGTTTCTTGATCAAAGGCGACACCGCGAGCACCGCGACGCTGACCCCGATCGTGATCCAGCCGATCTTCGAATAGATTGCCAGCGTCGCTTCCTTGGTCATCTCGCCGCTCTCGCCGCCGGTCGCCTCGCCGATCTTGCCGGCGACGAAATTGCCGACCGCAGTCATGTAGAACCAGGCGCCCATGATCAGGCTGGCGAGATGTTTCGGCGCGAGCCGGTTCATCGCGGAAAGTCCCACTGGCGACAGGCACAATTCGCCGGTGGTCTGAAGCAGATAGATCAGGAACAGGAACAGCACCGGGGTCATCACCGCGACCCCGACCGACTGAGCGCCCCACACGAACACGAGGAACGACAGCCCGACCTGGAGCAGTGCGAGGCCGAACTTGGCCGGCGCCGACGGTTCGAGCCCGCGCTTGCCCAGCGCGACCCACAGCCAGGCGAAAATCGGGCCGAGCAGCACGATGTAGATCGGGTTGATCGACTGGAACAGCGACGCGGGAACTCCGGCGCGATCGACGAAGCGGTCGGTGTAGAGGTTCAAGGACCCGCCAGCCTGCTCGAACAATCCCCAGAACAAGGGGTTCAAGGCGATCAGGAACAGGATCGCGAACATCCGGTCACGGGCATGCGGTTGCAGCTTGAAGCTCTCGTAGAGAACATAGAGCAGCAAACCTACGCCCGACACGATCAGCAAATTCTGGATCACATCCTGATATTGGATCAGGCCCCAGATCACCGCGATTGACGCCACGCCGATGGCATAGAGCAGCCATTCGAACTTCATCCCCGCGACCCGCTGGGACAGGCGTTGCGGGTTGGGCGCTTCGCCCTGCCCCATCAGCGATTTCCTGCCGAGCACGAACACCACCAGGCCGAGCAGCATGCCGACGCCGGCCGCGCCGAAGCCGTAGCGCCAGCCATAGGTTTCGCCGAGATAGCCGGCGAGGATCGTGCCGATCGCCGCGCCGACGTTAATCCCGACATAAAAGATGGTGTAGGCGCCATCGCGACGAACATCGGTGAGGTTGTAGAGCTGGCCGACAATGACCGAAATATTGGCTTTGAGAAAACCCGAACCGACGATGATGAACGACAGTGCCAGCCAGAAAATATTGATCGTCGGGTCAGCCTGTCCGCCGGTCCCTTCGAAGGCCATCATGAAGTGGCCGCAGGTCAGCAGGACCGCGCCGAACAGCACCGCTTTGCGCTGCCCCAGATAGCGGTCGGCGAGATAGCCGCCGAGCACCGGCGTGATGTACACCAGGCTGGTGTAGGCGCCGTAGATCAGGTTCGATTTGCCGTCATCGAACAGCCAATGCTTGGTCAGATAGAAGATCAGCAAGGCGCGCATGCCGTAATAAGAGAATCGCTCCCACATTTCGGCGAAGAACAGGACGTAAAGTCCCTTGGGATGACCGGCGAATTCGGGCGACTTGGTCGATGCGACCATCGCGCCGCCGATCAAAAGGGCTCCGAGGAAGACGATGGCGATGATCGGAATAAGGGTTTCGGGCGCCACGCAGCGGTCTCCTGTCCTGATGTTGGCACGCGTTCGACCGGCGCCTATTTTATATTGTCGCGCAACCTAACGGCCAAAACGCCGATGGGAAGCCGATTGTTGCATGGGCTTTCGACGTTTATGCGCCCAACCCATGCTCAACGATCTCGCCACCACGCTTTCGCTGCTCGAAACCCGCCGCTCGGGACGCCCGCCCGAGATGATCGGCCCCGGCCCGACACCGGCCGAGCTCGAGCGCATCCTCGCCATCGCCGCGCGCACGCCTGACCATGGCAAGCTGTTCCCGTGGCGCTTCGTCACCGTCGCCGACGATCAGCGCGACGCGTTCGCGAACCTGCTTCACCGGGCGCTGCCCGAAGCCGACCCGACCGCCACCCAGGCCCACCACGACAAGGCCGAGGAATTCGCCCGCCAGGGCGCGGCGCTCGTGGTGCTGGTTTCGGCCCCGATCGCCGGCCACAAGATCCCGCTGTGGGAACAGCAATTGTCGTGCGGCGCGGCGGGGATGAACCTGCTGCTTGCCGCGCACGCGTTGGGCTATGTCGCCGGTTGGCTGACCGGCTGGGCGGCCTATGCCGAACGGGTTCGCAGCGCGTTTTGTGCGCCGGGTGAAAAAATTGCCGGTTTTCTGTTTATCGGCAAGCCATCGCTCGAACTGGTCGAGCGTCCACGGGTACCGCTGGCGACGGTCGCGCGCCCCTGGGTTTCGCCCACTGATTGACCTTCACGCGCACTGCTGTATTATGACAGCATGACGCTCCGTCCTGCGCCCGAAAAACCGGTCTATATCCGCCTGCGCGACACCATTGCCGACGCAATCCTGGCCGGCCAATATGGCGATGGCGACCCGCTTCCCTCGGTTCGCGCATTCGCCGCCGACCAGGGCGCCAATCCACTGACGGTCGCCAAGGCTTATCAGGTGTTCCAGGATGACGGGTTGATCACCGTCAGGCGCGGAGTCGGGATGTTCGTTGCGCACGGTGCGCGCGCGCGCCTCCGCGAGACCGAGCGCAAGCGCTTCATTACGCAGGAATGGCCACTGATCCGCGAGCGCATGAACCGCCTCGGGATCGAGCTTGAAAATCTGACAAAGCGCGAACCGGCCTGAAATCCTCCCCTCGAAAACGAGGAGAGGATTATGCCAGCGCCTCCGCCTCGACCGCATAAAGCAAGGCCGCGCCCGCTCCCGCCGAAGCTTCCAGCCCGATCGCCTCGGGCACAATCGCGCTGACCAGATAGACCGCCGCCGCTCGCCGCGATTCGATGAACGCGCCGTCGCCTTGTACTTCGCGCGCGATCCGCTCGACCAGCCACCCCGCGACCAGCACCGCGCACATTGTCAGGAATGGATAGCTTCCCGCCTGGCGATCGTCCGCGCTGGCCCCGCGCAACTTCGCCGCGATCCGCTCGACCGCGTCGGCCAGCGCCACCAGCCGTGCATCCTGCGCCTCACGCCTTATATCGCCGATCAGTGCGTCGAATGCCGCACCGCCGTCGAGCCCGAGCTTGCGCCCGACGAGGTCCGCCGCCTGAATTCCGTTGGTGCCTTCATAGATTGGCGCGATCCGCGCATCGCGCAAATGCTGAGCCGCGCCGGTTTCCTCGACAAACCCCATCCCGCCATGAACCTGAATACCCATGCTCGCCACTTCGCAGCCGACATCGGTGCACCACGCCTTGGCTAGCGGGGTCAGCACTTCCGCCCGTGCGGCCGCATCCGCGTCCCCGGCCCGCGCGCGGTCAATCTGGCCAAACGCATAATAAGTCAGCGCGCGCGCGCCCATCGTCAAAGCGCGCATCCGCATCAGCATCCGCCGCACGTCGGGGTGCTCGGAAATCGCGGCGGCCTCGCGGTTGCGAACCCCCTGCACCCGGCCCAGCGCATAATCGACCGCGCGCTGGGTCGCGCGCTCGGCGATCCCGACCCCCTGCAGCGCGACGTTCAACCGGGCATTGTTCATCATCGTGAACATCGAGCGCATTCCATTATTCTCGGGCCCGAGCAGCCAGCCGGTCGCGCCGCCCGCGTCGCCGAACGCCATCACGCAGGTCGGCGAGGCGTGGATGCCAAGCTTATGTTCGATCGACGCGCAGCGGACGTCGTTGCGGCTGCCATCGGGCAGGATCTTGGGCACCACGAACAGCGAAATTCCGCGCGTTCCCGCAGGCGCCCCGGGCGTCCGCGCCAACACCAGATGGATGATGTTGTCGGCGAGGTCATGCTCGCCATAAGTGATGAAAATCTTGGTCCCGCTGACCCTCCAGCTGCCGTCGCCGCTGGGCTCGGCGCGGGTCTTCAGCGCACCGACATCGCTCCCCGCCTGCGGCTCGGTCAGGTTCATCGTCGCGGGCCATTCGCCGCTGACGATTTTCGCCAGATAGGCATCCTTGAGCGCATCGCTGCCATGCGCCGCGAGCGCCTCGATCGCGCCAAGGCTGAGCATCGGGCAGAGCGCAAAACCGAGATTGGCGGCGTTCAAATCCTCCATCACCGCCGCCGCCAGGCTCAGCGGGAGCCCCTGCCCGCCGGCTTCGGGCGGCGCGGCGATCGTGCTCCATCCGCCTTCGACGAACGCACGATAGGCCTCGCGAAACCCCGGGGGCATGGTCACCACGCCGTCGCTCCACTTCGCGCCGACCGTATCACCGACCCGGTCGAGCGGTGCGAACTGGCCCTCGGCAAAGGCCGCCGCGCCTGCGAGCACGGCGTCGATCATATCGGTCTCGATGCTGAGCTCGCCGATCCGGACAATATGGTCGAGGACCAGGCGCTGGTCGCGAACCGGGCAGATGAAACTCATAAATCGCGCGTCCCTTGATGATGTCCGGCACATGCCATAGCGCCAGCGCCATGGCCCCGCCACACATCACCCGCGTCGTTCCGCTGAATGACGCCGCGATCGCCGAGGCGGCGAGGTTGATCCTCGCCGGACAGCCGGTCGCGGTTCCGACCGAGACCGTTTACGGCCTCGCCGCCGACGCCACCGATGCCGCCGCAGTCGCCCTGATCTACGCCGCCAAGGGCCGCCCGAGCTTCAACCCTTTGATCGTCCATGTCGCCGACCTTGCCGCCGCCGAGATGATCGGCATGTTCGATGACGAGGCCCGCGCGCTCGCCGAGGCGCATTGGCCCGGGCCACTGACCCTCGTTGTTCCGCTCCGCCCCAATGCAGGCATTGCCAGCATCGTCACGGCGGGACTGTCAACGATCGCGCTGCGGGTGCCCGCCCACCCGGCGATGCAGGCGCTGCTGGCGGCGTGTCGCAAGCCACTGGCCGCGCCTTCCGCCAATGCCAGCGGGCGGATCAGCCCGACCCGCGCCGAGCATGTCCTGGCCTCGCTCAATGGCCGTATTGCGCTGATCCTCGATGGCGGGCCGACGACACGCGGCATCGAATCAACGATTGTCGCCGCCACCGGCGGACCCTTGCGCTTGCTTCGCCGCGGCCCGATCCTCGTTCCGCAAGCGGTCGAAATCCACAGCGGCGAAATCGAATCCCCCGGCCAACTCGCCAGCCACTACGCACCAAACAAGCCGCTGCGCCTCGACGCTGTCGATTGTCGGACAAGCGAATATTGGATCGGATTCGGCGAAGTCGAAGGCGACGCAACGCTTAGCAAAAGCGGTGATCCGGTTGAGGCCGCCGCGCGCCTGTTCGACCTGCTCCATCAGGCCGATGCGTCGGCCTGCGCGAAGATCGCGGTCGCGCCGATCCCCGGCGAGGGAATCGCCGCCGCGATCCGCGACCGGCTTACGCGGGCCGCCACCCCGCGCTAAGCGACACGCTCGCTCTTCAAACGCGCGATTTGGCTCTTGCGGAACTTGGCCAGCTTGGGCGCTACGACCGCCGCACAATAGGGGTTATTGGCGCCCTCACGCGCGAAATAATCCTGGTGATAGTCCTCGGCGGGATACCAGGTCGCGGCGGGCTCGATTGTCGTCACCACAGGCTGGGCCTGTTCCGCCCGCGCCCGTTCGATCGCCGCCACCGCCGCGGTGCGCTGGTCCTCATCCAGCGGGAAGATCGCCGAGCGATATTGCGTGCCGACGTCATTGCCCTGGCGATTGAGCTGGGTCGGGTCGTGGGTCGCGAAGAAGATGTCGAGCAGGTCAGGCAATGCGATCTGCGCAGGATCGAACACCAGCTTGACCGCTTCGGCGTGCCCGGTGTCGCCGCCGCACACCTGGTTGTAGGTCGGGTTGACGGTGTCACCGCCGATATAGCCGCTTTCGACCGACTTCACCCCGACCACGTC
>JANPMU010000157.1:0-10795 GCA_031427095.1 Sphingomonas sp. | reverse complement strand
GCCTTGCGCTTGCCCCTGCCCGGGACCCGCGCGCCGTCGGCCTTGACCATCTTCGGCGCCCTTTCGCGCAGCCATTCGACCCAGTCGGGCCACCAGCTGCCCTTATGCTCGGTCGCACCCGCGATGAATTCGGCCAGCGTGGCGGGCTTGCCCGCGTTGATCCAATATTGATATTTCCCACCGGCCGGCGGATTGACCACGCCCGCGATATGCCCCGACCCGGCCAGCACGAACCGCGTCTCGCCGGTGAAATGGTCGAGGATCTTCCACACGCTTTCGGGCGGCGCGATATGGTCCTCGCGCCCGGCCTGGATATAGGCCGGGGTCTTGACCGTGCTGAGGTCGATCGGAACACCGGCGACTGTGATCCCGCCTTTCTCGACCAGTTTATTGCCCTTGTAGAGCGTCTCGAGATAATCACGGTGCCAGGCGGCGGGCAGATTGGTCGTGTCGCTGTTCCAGTGGAGCATGTCGAACGGCGTCGGCTCCTCCCCCAGCAGATAATTATTGACCACATAGGACCAGATCAGGTCGCGCCCGCGGAGCAAATTGAACGTCGCCGCCATGTAGCGCCCGTCGAGATAGCCCTTGCCCTCGGTGACCTGGCCGAGCAGCCCCATCGCCTCGTCGCCGAGGAATAATTTCAAATCGCCCGCTTCGGAAAAATCGACCTGCGCGGTGAAGAAGGTCGCCGATTTGACCTTTGCTTCCTCGCCCCGCGCTTGCAGCAGCGCCAGGGTCGCGGCCAGGGTCGTCCCCGCCACGCAATAGCCGATCGCATTCACGCTCTCCACGCCCAGCGCGTCACGGATCACGTCGACCGCATCGATCTGCGCGGCGACATAATCGTCGAGCATAACGTCGCCCGAATGTTCGTCGGCCGATTTCCAGCTGACCATGAACAGGGTGATACCCTCGTCGACCGCCCATTTGACGAAGCTTTTCTCCGGCGTCAGGTCGAGGATGTAAAAACGGTTGATCCATGGCGGGAATATTACCACCGGCGTTTCGAACACCGTCTGGGTCGTCGGTGCGTACTGGATCAACTGGTACAATGGTGTCTCGTGGATCACCTTGCCCGGGGTCATCGCCAGATTGCGGCCAAGCTCGAATGCGCCCGGCTGGCTCTGCGTCACCTGCCCCTGGCCGATATCGCGCAGCATGTTCTTCAGGCCGCTGAGCAGATTCTCGCCCTTGGTCTCCATCGTCCGCGCGATCACTTGCGGGTTGGTCAGCGCAAAATTCGACGGGCTCATCGCGTCGACAAGGCTCCTGGTCGCGAAGCGCAGCTTCTGTCGCGTCGCCTGATCGATCCCCTCGATCTCCTCGACGCTGCCCAGCAACCGGTCCGAAATCGCCAGATAGGATTGACGAATCGTGTCGAACAGCGGGTTCTCGCTCCACTCGGTCGCGGCAAACCTTTTGTCCCGGACCTGTCCCGCGTCGGCGACCCCGCCGAGCATCTTGCTCCACGCGTCGAGCCCCTTGGCCCAGGCTTCGGCGCCCGCAGTCATCAGCGCCATCGGGTCCGCACCGGCAGCGCCGAATTGGCCCAATGCGGGAGACCAGGCGGGAAACGGCTGATCCTTCGCCGCCCCCGAAGCCCAGGCTTCCATCAGCATCTGCTGCGCCCGCCCCATCACCAGCGTCATATGCTGCCAATCCTCGAGGCTGGGGATTGTCCCGGTCGCCGCGCCCGCCTGTTTCTCGTCCGTCGCCATGCCAATTCCTTCCGACTCATCCACAGCATAACCCGTTACTGCGAGCAGAGCGAAGCAATCCGGCTCAACAAACCGCGACTAACCCGATTGGAAATATGATCGCCGCAGCTTTCCCCGCCTACAAAGCGTGACGCGCGCCCTCGTTTCCCCTCTCTTTCACGGGCGGGGCCGGGGGTGGGTGCGAGCCGAAGGCTTGCCGCACCGCAGCAAACTGCGCACAACGCGCCCATGACCGACGATTTTTACCGAATCCGCCGCTTGCCCCCTTATGTCTTCGCCGAAGTCAACGCGATGAAGGCCGCCGCCCGCGCGCGCGGCGAGGACATTGTCGACCTCGGCATGGGCAATCCCGACGGTGCGCCGCCCGCCCACGTCATCGCCAAACTGGCCGAGGTCGCCGCCAAGCCGACCGCCCACCGTTACTCCGCGTCGAAAGGCATCCCCGGCCTCCGCAAAGCCCAGGCGGCCTATTACCAGCGCCGCTTCAACGTCACCCTCGATCCCGATCGCGAAGTGATCGTCACTTTGGGCAGCAAGGAAGGCCTCGCCAACCTCGCCCAGGCGATCACCGCCCCGGGCGACGTCGTCCTCGCCCCCAACCCGAGCTACCCGATCCACAGTTTCGGCTTCATCATCGCTGGCGCCGCGATCCGCTCGATCCCCGCCGCTCCGGGACCCGACTTCTTCGATCGCCTCGAAAGCGCGATGCGCTTCACCGTGCCGCGCCCGCGCGTGCTGGTCATCGGCTATCCCTCGAACCCGACCGCTTATGTCGCCGACAAGCCGTTCTACGAAAAGCTCGTCGCCTTCGCGAAAGAGGCCGGGCTGTGGATTATCTCCGACCTCGCTTATGCCGAGATTTACTTCGGCGACACGCCCACCCCGTCGATCCTCGAAATCGACGGCGCCAAGGACGTCGCGGTCGAATTCACCAGCATGTCGAAGACCTACAGCATGGCCGGCTGGCGGATCGGTTTCGCGGTCGGCAATCCGGTGCTGATCGACGCCCTCGCCCGCGTGAAATCCTACCTCGATTACGGCGCCTTCACGCCGATCCAGGCCGCCGCCACCGCCGCCTTGAACGGCCCGCAGGACATCATCGACTTCAACCGCAAACTCTACCGGAAACGCCGCGACGTGCTCGTCGACTGCTTCGGCCGGGCCGGCTGGGACATCCCCGTTCCCCAGGCGAGAATGTTCGCCTGGGCCCCGATCCCCGAACAGATTCGCGAAATGGGCTCGATGGAGTTCAGCAAGCGCCTGCTCAGCGAAGCCCATATCGCGGTCGCCCCCGGAGTCGGCTTCGGCGAGGAAGGCGAAGGCTATGTGCGGATAGCTCTGGTCGAGAACGAGCAACGGCTGCGCCAGGCCGCGCGCGGGGTGAAGAAGTTTCTCGCGAAGGGCTGAACCGCGTCATTGCGAGCGCAGCGCGGCATCCTTTCCTTTCGGTGAATTCGCTGAAACTGCATCAACGAAAAAGCAATCCATTGCGCTGGGTCATGGTTGCCGACCCAAGACTTTGCTATCTTCCGGCCCATGACCGACCCGACTCAACCCAGCCCCACCAACTCGACCAGCGCCAGTCGCGCGCGTTCGATCGGCGCCGCAGGGGGTGTGATCCTCCTGCTCAGCGCCGGCTCCGCGCTCCTGCCACTGATCGACCCCGCGACCGGATCGATGGTCATCGCCGTTCTGCTGCTTGCCGCCGGCATCACCGAGATTTTTGCCGGCATTCAGCGCCATGAAACGCGCATTCTGGCGGTCTCCGCCGGGGCGGTCACGACGGCCGCCGGACTGCTTTTCCTGCTCGACCTTGCGGTTCAATTCTCCCCCACCGTGATCATCATCATCGGCTGGCTGCTCCTGCGCAGCTTGATCCTGCTGGTCACCAGCCGCCGCGCCCATGGTTCCGTCCGCCTGTGGATCGGCCTGTCGGCGGCGACCGATCTGGTCCTCGCCATACTCCTCCTCGCCGGCCTGTCGATCTCCAGCCTGATCGTCAGCCTGTTCGGGCCGACCCCTGCGCTGGTCGCGAGCTTCGCGTGGATCTTCGCCTTGAGCTTCGTCGTCACCGGCGCGCTCCTGCTCCAGGTCGCCAATTGCGAGCGCGAGCCGACGGACTCCGCCGCCACCACCTGATGCTCGCCGAACGCGTTGGATCGTCGTCGCTCGACAACCCCCGCCCCGCCTCCTATCGCCGCCTTTCTTCCTGACGCCCCCCTCTTCCTAACGTCCTAGTCAAACACCGCCCCGGAGCTGTCCCGAATGCTTACCCCCGCCGCCATCAAAGCCAGCAATGTCCTCGACCGGGTTCTCGTTCTCGAAATGGTCCGGGTGACCGAAGCTGCGGCGATCGCGGCATCGGCATTGGTCGGCCGCGGCGACGAGAAAGCCGCCGACGCCGCTGCGGTTGAGGCGATGCGCGCCGCCCTGAACGAACTGCCGATGGACGGCACCGTGGTCATCGGCGAGGGCGAGCGCGACGAAGCGCCGATGCTGTTCATCGGCGAAAAGGTCGGCTCCGCCCAGGGCAGCGGCCCGAAGATCGACATCGCGCTCGATCCGTTGGAAGGCACGACCATCACCGCCAAGGCGGGTCCCAACGCGCTTGCCGTGCTCGCCGTCGCCGAAGCCGGCAATCTGCTCAACGCCCCCGACGTTTACATGGACAAGATCGCGGTCGGCCCGGGCTATCCCAAGGGCATCATTTCGCTCGACCTGTCGCCGTCCGACAATATTCGCGCCGTCGCCAAGGCCAAGGGGGTCGCGCCGAACGAGATCATCGCCTGCGTTCTCGACCGCCCGCGCCACGCCAAATTGATCGCCGAGCTGCGCTCGCTGGGCTGCGGCATCATGCTGATCCCCGACGGCGATGTCGCCGGGGTCATCGCCACGACCGATCCCGATACCACGGTCGACATTTATTTGGGCTCGGGCGGCGCTCCCGAAGGCGTCCTCGCCGCCGCCGCCTTGCGTTGTGTCGGCGGGCAGATGCAGGGTCGGCTGATCTTCCGCAACGACGACGAGCGCGGCCGCGCCCGTCGCTGGGGGATCGAGGATCTGGACCGCATCTACCATCTCGAGGACATGGCCCGCGGCGACTGCATCTTCGCCGCCACCGGAGTCACCGACGGCTCGCTGCTGGACGGGGTCAAGCGCCGCAAGGGTGGCTGCCTGACAACCGAAAGCATCGTCATGCGCGCCAGCAGCGGCACCGTCCGTCGGATCAGGGGCGAGCACCACAAGGGCACCGTGTGAATTTCACCCATGACCGCAGACCCTGAAGCCCCGCTTCTCCCGGTCGAGCCCGGATACATCAACGTGCTTCGCGCCCGCCTCGCTCTCGCCTGGGGGCTGTTGACGCTCGCCGCGATGATCTTCGACCAGGCGGTGGTTCGCGGCAGTCCGGCCTACGGCGCGCTGACCGTCGCGATGCCATTGTTCGCTTTGATCGCCATCGGTGCGGCACCGCGGCGCATCTACCGCCATCTGCACTACCGCCTGACCGACCGCCTGCTGCAGAGCGTCCACGGCTGGATGTTCCATACCGACACCCTCGTTCCGTTCGTCCGGGTCCAGCATATCGACGTCACCCGCGGTCCGCTCGACAAGATGTTCGGCACTGCCAGCCTGGTCGTTCACACCGCCGGGACCCACAACAGCATCATCACCGTCAACGGCCTCGCACCCGATAAAGCGAACAGCATCCGCGACACGATCCGCGAGCATGTCCGGTCCGACGTCGAATGAGTGAGGATGGTGCGGTCGGCGCACCCGAGCGACTCCATCCTTTGTTCCTGATCACCGGGCTCGGCGGCAGTCTGCGCCGCGCCGGCGGAGCCTTCGCCGCAGCCGCTTATTTCGCCGCGACCGGGAAATGGGGTCTGCTCCTGATCATGCTCCCAATTCTCCTCGTCGTCCTGATCGGCGGGCTGTTCCTTTATTGGCGCCACTTCGAATATCGCGTGGGTAGGTCGGAAATCCGCATCGACAGCGGCATCCTGACGCGCACCCACCGCTCGATCCCGTTCGACCGGATCCAGGACGTCGACATCACCCAACCGCTCGTCGCTCGCTTTTTTGGCCTTGCCCGGGTCAAGTTCGAAACCGGCGGATCGGCCGGCGCCAGAGACGACGATGGCGTCCTGCAGGCGATCACCTTGCCCCGCGCCGAAGCGCTTCGCGCCCAGGTCCGCGCCCGGCGCGGAGTCGTTCCCGAAGCCGCGCCCGACGGCCTCACCGCGCCAGCTCCTCCGATTTACGCCATGTCGTTGAAACGCGTGGCCCTCGCCGGACTGTTCAACTTCTCGCTCGCTTTGCTTGTCGGTCTGTTCGGTCTGACGCAGACCTTTGGCGACATCGTCGGGTTCGACCCTTTCTCCCGCCGCTTCTGGCGCGAGGCGCTCTCGGTCGGCAGCCCGTTGCTGGATCTCATCCTCGCCCATCGCATCGCCGCCGGCCTCGCCGGGGTCGTGGTGCTGACGATTGTCGGTCTGGCCACCGGAATGATCCGCGCTTTGCTCCGCGAGCATGGCTTCCGCCTCGATCGCAGCGGCACCGGGCTTCGTCGCCGGCGTGGCCTGCTCACGCTGTCGGACGTCACTTTGCCGATCAAGCGCGCCCAGGCGGCGATCATCGGCACCGGGCCACTGCGCGACAGGTTTGGCTGGCGCGACCTCAGGCTGCAAAGCCTCGCCCGCGACGAATCGACCAAGGGCGACCATATCGTCGCGCCGCTCGCCGATGACGCGGAGGTGGCCGCGATCCTCGCCGAGCTCGACTGGCGAGCCGTCGCCCCCGACCTCGTCTGGCACCAGGTCTCGCCCGCTTATGCCTGGGGCTTCACCTTTGCCGCGCTGCTGCTGTGCATCCCGGCCGCCGTGCAATTCCTGTTCATGCCGTGGATCGGCGCGCTCGGCTTCGCTGCGATCGGCGGAATGATTCTCGCGCGCTGGCTTGGCTGGCGTCGTTACCGTTACACGCTCGACGGTGACCGGCTGCTTGTCCGCAGCGGCTGGTGGCGCCGCCGCCTGATCATCCTGCCGTTGGCTAGCGTCCAGAGCGTCGACTTCCGCGAAAATATGCTCAGCCGCCGTTTCGGCACCGCCTCGCTGACCATCGGTGTCGCCGGCGGCAGCGGCTTTGCCCGGCACGGCGTCGCCGCGCTCCCTCGCGAAACCGCGCGCGGGCTTCGCTCGGACTTGCTATCGCGCTTCTGACATGGACCAAACGCTCACCCTTCCTCCATCCGTGTCCGGCCAGCCATGGCGCTGGCGCAGGCAAGGCGGCCCCGACGACACGCTGAGCGAGGATCTCACCGACCAGCTCCTGCTTGCCCGCGGCATCCCCCGCGACGATCTCGCCCGTCACCGCGCGCCGACGATCCGCGACTTCCTCCCCGACCCGTCCTGCTTCCAGGACATGGACAAGGCCGCGACCCGCCTCGCCGACGCGCTCGACGCGGGCGAGAGCATTGCCATCTTCGGCGACTATGATGTCGATGGCGCGACCAGCGCGGCCTTGCTGATCCTCCTCCTCCGCCGCCTGGGCGCCGACCCGATCGCTTACATCCCCGACCGGCTGATGGAAGGCTACGGCCCGAGCGGAAGCGCGCTGGTCGGCCTGAAGGATCGCGGCGTCGACCTTGTGGTCACGGTCGATTGCGGCGCGCAGGCGTTCGAAGCGCTCGGCCAGGCGCGCGACGCGGGCCTCGCCGTGATCGTTGTCGACCACCACCAATGCGCCGCCGTGCTCCCTCCGGCGCACGCCATGGTCAACCCCAACCGCCTCGACGAAAGCGATGAAGGCGCCGCGCATGGTCATGTCGCCGCGGTCGGGATGGCCTTTTTGCTCGGCGTCGCGCTGCTGCGCGAATTGCGCGGGCGCGGCCGTTTCGTCGCCGGCCATCCCGAACCCCGGATCATCGACCTGCTCGACCTCGTTGCCTTGGGTACCGTCGCCGACGTCGCCCGGTTGAAGACCGTCAACCGCGCTTTCGTCACGCAAGGACTCAAGATCATGGCGGGTCGGGAGAATATCGGCCTGGCCGCGCTCGCCGACGCGGCCCGGCTGGTGAAAGCGCCATCGTCCCGCGACCTCGGCTTCGCGCTTGGCCCGCGCATCAACGCCGGAGGCCGCGTCGGCAAGTCCGATCTCGGCGTTCGCCTGCTCACCGCTACCGATCCCGAGGAAGCGCGGACCATCGCGATCGAGCTCGACCGCCTCAACGAGGAACGGCGAGCCATCGAAATGCTGGTCAGCGAAGCCGCCGAGGCCGCCGCGCACGCCCAGGCCGACGCCCCGCTGATCCTCGTTTCGGGCACCGGCTGGCACCCCGGGGTGATCGGCATCGTCGCCGGGCGCCTCAAGGAACGCTTCGGCCGCCCCGCCATCGTCATCGCCGAGGATGCGGACGGTGGCGGCAAGGGCTCGGGCCGCTCGATCTCGGGGGTCGATCTTGGCGCCGCGATCCTCGCCGCCAAGGACCATGGCCTGATCGTCGCCGGTGGGGGTCACGCCATGGCGGCGGGCTTGACCCTCGCCCCGGGCCAGCTCGAACCGCTCCGCCTTTTCCTCCACGACCGCCTTGCCGCAACCGTCGAGGCCGCGCGCGGCAACTGTGCCCTCCTGCTCGACGCACTCCTCGCCCCCGGCGGAGTGGCGGCTTCGCTGTGCGACGCGATGGACGCCGCCGGACCCTATGGCTCGGGCTGGCCCGCCCCGCGCGTCGTCGCTGGCCCGGCACGCCTGATCAAGGTCGGGATCGTCGGCAATGGCCATGTCCGCGCGATCGCCTGCGGCGACGATGGCCGCTCGTTCAAGCTGATCGCCTTTCGCGCTGCCGAAACCGCGCTCGGCCAGGCGATCCTGGCGGCTGCCCCCGATCGCCGCTGGTGGCTCGCGGGGACGATCAAGCGCGACGAATATAACGGCGGCAACGCGGCCGAAATGCATCTTGAGGACGCGGCCTTCGCTTGACCCCAAGCAGCGCCTCGCCTAAGCGCGCCTCGCTTGTACGGCCCCTTCGTCTAGCGGTTAGGACGCGGCCCTTTCACGGCTGAAACACGGGTTCGATTCCCGTAGGGGTCACCAGCCTGATGACCTGCCGCGGGCAGGTCTTTTTGTCGGTGGCATTGTCGCGTCCTGCCGCGCGCAGGTTGGCAATATGGCGCCATGGCTTGCTCGGCAAAACTCATGCTGCGGTCAGCCTCGCGGCATGCCACGCGACATGCTCGGCCATGAAGCTCGATATGAAATAATAGCTATGATCATAGCCCGCGTGCCGTCGCAGCGTCAGCTCGATCCCCGCCTCCCGGCACGCCGCCTCCAGCAATTCGGGGCGCAATTGCTTGTCCAGAAACGGGTCCGCCGCCCCGATATCGACCAGCAATTCGGCCACGCGCGCGCCATCCTCGATCAGCGCCACCGCATCATGCGCCCGCCACTTGCCCCGGTCCGGCCCGATGTAACCGGTCAAAGCCTTTTCGCCCCACGGCACCTGGCCCGGCGCCACGATCGGCGCGAACGCCGACACGCTGCGAAACCGCTGCGGATGGCGCAGCGCGACGGTCAGCGCGCCATGCCCGCCCATCGAATGGCCGCTGATCCCCTGCCGCTCCATGTCCACCGGGAAATGCGCGGCGACCACAGCCGGCAATTCCTCGGTGACATAGGTCCACATGCGATAATGCCTGGCCCACGGCGCTTCGGACGCGTCGACGTAGAAGCCCGCGCCCAGCCCGAAATCCCACGCGCCGTCGGGATCGTCTGGCACCGCTTCCCCGCGCGGGCTGGTATCGGGCGCGACGAAGATGATCCCGGCGTCCGCGCAGGCCGCGCGATATTCGCCTTTCTCGGTGACATTAATATGGCTGCAGGTCAGCCCCGACAGATACCATAGCACCGGCAGCGGCTCGCCCTTCTCCGGCTGCGGCGGCATGAACACGCTGAAAATCATCGGCGTGCCCGTCGCCGACGAGGCGTGGCGGTACACGCCCTGCACCCCGCCGTGCGAACAGACCTCGCTGATCGTCTCCAATATCACTTAAGCCGGCGAGCGGTGCAACGCGCATAATTTATTGCCGTCGGGATCGCGCAGGTAAGCGAGGTAGAGGTTCATGCCTCCGCCCGAGCGGACCCCCGGCGGATCCTCGATCGCCTTGCCGCCGGCTTCGACCCCGGCCTTGTGCCACGCCTGTGCCTGCTCGGGCCCATCGACCGCAAAGCCGATCGTCGAGCCATTGCCGTGGGTCGCGGGCTGTCCGTCGATCGGCGGCGAGACGATGAACATCCCGCCCTTGTGCGCATAGATCAGCCGCCCCTTGTCGTCCTGACGCCCCTCGTCGCCGCCCATCGCGCCGAACAATGCGTCATAGAATTTCTTCGATCGTCCGGTGTCGTTCGATCCGACCATCATGTGACTATACATTGTCG
The DNA here is from genome assembly GCA_031427095.1 of Sphingomonas sp. Taxonomy (GTDB): domain Bacteria; phylum Pseudomonadota; class Alphaproteobacteria; order Sphingomonadales; family Sphingomonadaceae; genus Sphingomicrobium. Next base: position 641 of record JANPMU010000157.1, on the reverse strand, counting down.
TTTTCCTTTCGCCTTAAATTGCCGCCTGCGGGTCGCTTGCCACGCCACGGTCGTTCAGCCAAGCTGACGATGCGAAAAAGAGCGAGTGGAAAAACTCGTCACCCCGGACTTGATCCGGGGTCTGCCTGCCTTCCTGAGTCGTCGATAAGAAAAGGCGGATCCCGGATCAAGCCGCTTTCACCGCGCGCAGGATATTCTCCATCTTCATCGCCTCGACCACCGCGATCGGCTGGCCCGCCTACCGCGAGAACACCGCGCCGTGGGGCTTTCCCTCGCCGGTCCAGCCGTGCGGCCATGTCCGGGGCGCGAAGCTGAAACCTGGCTTGCCATCCTCGCCGCGAAAGCCCTCGTCGATCGTCAGCGCGCCGTTCGCCTGGTCAAGCTTGAGCAGATACATCCGGTCGCCGGACTGGCCCGAGGTGACGACCAGCCGCTGGCCCCTCGCATCCCACGCGGTCCAGTGCGGATCATAGGTCTCGCTGATCACCAGCCGCGACACCTCGCGTGGCCGCTCACCGTTGGCGATGTCGAGCACGACATAGCCGTGAAGCGCCGGAACGCTCTGCACCAGATAATGACCGACGATCGTCGGCACGCCGCAAAAAGTGCCGGGAAACACATGGACCAGCTTCGATTGCAGC
>JANPMU010000156.1:0-7346 GCA_031427095.1 Sphingomonas sp. | reverse complement strand
CGCCATAGGCGGGCGATGCGGATTATCTTCATGGGAACCCCCGAGTTCGCATTGCCGACGCTCAATGCGCTGGTCGAAGCGGACCATGAGGTCGTTGCGGTCTATTGCCAGCCGCCGCGCCCGGCGGGGCGCGGCAAGGGCTTGCGCGCGTCGCCGGTGCAGGTGCGCGCCGAACAGCTCGGGATCGAGGTGCGGCATCCGATCAATCTCAAGTCCGCCGAGGAGCAAGCGGAATTCGCCAAGCTTGGCGCCGATGTCGCGGTGGTCGCGGCTTATGGGCTGATCCTGCCGCGCCCGGTGCTCGAGGCGCCGCGGCTGGGGTGTGTCAATGTCCATGCCTCGCTGCTGCCGCGATGGCGCGGCGCGGCGCCGATCCAGCGCGCGATTCTCGCGGGCGACGCGATCACCGGCGTGACGATCATGCAAATGGCAGCCGGGCTCGATACGGGTGCGATGCTGGTGACGCGCGAAATGATCATCGATGGCCACAATGGCGGCGAAGTGACGGACAAGCTGGCGGATATGGGGGCTGCGGCAATGATCGACTGGCTCGGCGACCCGGCGCGATACCCGCCCCTCGCCCAGTCCGACGCTCGCGTGACCTATGCCGCCAAGATCGACAAGGCCGAGACCCGCATCCACTGGACCGAATCGGCCATCGAGATTGAGCGGCAGGTGCGCGCTTTTGCGCCCAGGCCCGGCGCCTGGGCCATGGTCGCGGGTGAACGGGTGAAGATTCTGGCGGCCAGAGTCGTCGCGCAAAGCGGATCGGCGGGACAAGTGCTGGACGATCGGATGACGATTGCTTGTGGTGCTGACGCGATTCGCCCGCTTTCGGTCCAGCGGTCGGGGCGCGCGGTGATGACCCCGGAGGAGCTGCAGCGCGGGTTCGCGGTGCCGGTCGGTAGCCAGCTGACATGACCCGATGGCGATTGACGGTCGAATATGACGGCGGGCCATTCGTGGGGTGGCAGCGGCAGGCGATCGGCGATTCGGTTCAGCAAACGCTGGAGCGCGCGATCGCCAGGATGACCGGCGAAAAGGTCGCGGTGCACGGTGCCGGACGGACCGATGCGGGGGTTCACGCGCTGGCGATGGAGGCCCATGTCGATGTCGCCAGGCCGTTGACCGCAGCGCGGCTGCGCGAGGGGATTAATGCGCTGGTGCGACCGGCACCGGTCTCGGTGCTCGCCGCGCGCCAGGTCGCCGACGACTGGCATGCGCGCTTTTCGTGCAGCAAGCGGCGCTATCTCTACCGGATTCTCAGCCGCCGCGCCCCGCCGGCGGTGAGCCTCGGGCGCGTCTGGCATATCGCCGGACCGATCGACATCGACGCGATGCGGCAAGGTGCGGCGCTGTTGGCCGGAAGCCATGACTTCACCACGTTCCGCTCGGCCCATTGCCAGGCGGACAGTCCGGTCAGGACCCTCGACCGGCTGGAGATCGAACGGGTCGGCGAGGAAGTGCATATCCATGCCGCGGCGCGCAGCTTCCTGCATCACCAGGTGCGCTCGATGACCGGTTGCCTGGCGATGGTCGGGCGCGGGCAATGGGCGGCTGGGGATATCGGGGCCGCTCTGGCCGCCCGGGATCGCGCGGCTTTGGGGCTGAATGCGCCGCCGCACGGGCTGTACTTCGTTGAGGCGATTTATCCGGAAACATCTTCAAGACCATGATTGATAAGGCGTGTTCCGGTGAGATCTTCAGCAGTTACTCCGCCGCGATCGCCTCATATTCCTCGGCGGCGAGGAATTTTTCGGCGTCCAATGCGGCCATGCAGCCGGTCCCGGCGGCGGTGACCGCCTGGCGGTAGATCTTGTCGATCACGTCACCGCAGGCGAATACGCCGGGGATGCGGGTTCGGGTCGAACCCGGTTCGACGCTGAGATAGCCGTCGCGATCAAGCTCGAGCGCTCCGGCGAATAATTCGGTCGCGGGCTTGTGGCCGATGGCGACGAACGCGCCGTCGACCTGGATCCGGCTGATCGCCCCGGTGCGGACGTCGCGCAGGTCGAGCCCGACGAGCGTTTCGGGCTCTCCGCCCGAGACGAATTCGGCGACCTCGCTGTGCCAGATGATTTTGATCGACGGATTGGCGAACAAGCGGTCCTGGAGGATTTTTTCGGCGCGAAACGAATCGCGGCGATGGATCAGGGTTACGTCATGGCTGTGGTTGGTCAGATAGAGCGCTTCCTCGACCGCAGTATTGCCACCACCGATCACCGCGACCTTCTTGCCGCGATAGAAAAAGCCGTCGCAGGTCGCGCAGGCCGAAGCGCCCTTGCCCTTCATCCGCTCCTCGCTGGGTAGCCCGAGCCATTTGGCCTGGGCGCCGGTGGCGATGACCAAAGTGTCGGCCGAATAGATCGTTCCGCCGTCGCCGGTGAGGCGGAACGGGCGGCGCGACAAATCGACGCTGGAGATGTGATCCCACACCATTTTGGTCCCGACATGCTCGGCCTGGGCCTGCATTTCCTCCATCAGCCACGGGCCCTGAATGACATCGCGGAAACCGGGGTAATTTTCGACATCGGTGGTGGTCGTAAGCTGACCGCCGGGCTGAATCCCCTGAACGACGATCGGCGACATGCCTGCGCGCGCGGCATAAATGGCGGCGGTCATCCCGGCCGGGCCGGAGCCAAGAATCAGTATGCGGGTCGAGATGGTGTTGGTCATGGCGCCGCACTTAGGAAGGCGGGCACGATCGGGCAATGGTGCGCGCTGGCGCCTGGGTCAGGCGGTAGTGCCGCGCCCGCCGACGCGGCGACCCCCGTCAGCACGGTCAGACCAGTCGTGACTGTTTCAGGGCGGCGCCGATGAACCCGGCGAACAACGGGTGCGGGCTGAACGGGCGGCTCTTCAGTTCGGGGTGAAACTGGACCCCGATGAAGAACGGATGGTCGGCGCGTTCGACGATTTCGGGAAGCTGCCCGTCGGGCGACATGCCCGAAAACACCAACCCGCCGGCTTCGAGCCGCTCGCGGTAATGAGCGTTGACCTCGTAGCGGTGGCGGTGGCGCTCGTGGATGGTGGTGGTGCCATAGATCGCGGCGACATGACTATTGGCCTGGAGCTGCGCCTCATAAGCCCCGAGCCGCATGGTCCCGCCAAGATCGCCCCCCGCCACGCGCTGCTGCAAGCCTTCGGCGCTCATCCATTCGCTAATCAGCCCGACGACCGGTTCGGCGGTGTCGCCAAATTCGGTGGTCGAGGCGCCGCTGATTCCGGCGGTGTTCCGCGCGGCTTCGATGCACGCCATCTGCATGCCGAGGCAGATGCCGAGGAACGGCACCTTGCGTTCGCGGGCGAATTTCACCGATGCGATCTTGCCCTCGCTGCCGCGCTCGCCGAAGCCGCCGGGGACCAGAATGCCGTGGAGCGGCTCAAGCTCGCCGGCGATATCGCCGTCGCCTTCGAACAGTTCGGCGTCGAGCCATTTGATCTGCACCCGCGCGCGATTGGCCAGCCCGCCGTGGATCAGCGCCTCGCGCAACGACTTGTAAGCGTCGGGCAGGCCGACATATTTGCCGACCACGCCGATCGTCACCTCGCCGTCGGTATGGTCGAGGCGGTCCATGATGTCGTGCCAGCGGCTGAGTTCAGGCGCGGGTGCATCGGTGATGCCGAAGATTCGGAGAACTTCGTCGTCGAGCCCTGCGGCATGATATTGCAGCGGCACATCATAAATCGAGCGCGCGTCCAATGCCGGGATGACGGCGGAAATCGGCACGTTGCAGAACAAGGCGATCTTGGCGCGATCGCTTTCCGGCAAAGTGCGGTCGCAGCGGCACAGCAAGACGTCGGGTTGAATGCCGAGGCTGGTCAGCTCGCGCACGCTGTGCTGGGTCGGCTTGGTCTTGAGTTCGCCGGCCGCGGCAATCCACGGGACCAGCGTGGTGTGGATGAAGACCGACTGGTCGCGACCGATGTCGTTGCGCAACTGGCGGATCGCTTCGATGAACGGCAGACTTTCGATATCGCCGACCGTCCCGCCGATCTCGCAGATGACGAAATCGAGCGATTCGTCGACCTCGGCCAAAGCGAATTCCTTGATCGCGTTGGTGACGTGGGGAATGACCTGGACCGTCGCGCCGAGATAATCACCGCGCCGCTCACGCGTGATGATATCGCGGTAGATGCGCCCGGTGGTGACATTGTCCGATTGCTTGGCGGCAACCCCGGTGAAGCGCTCGTAATGGCCCAAATCGAGATCACTCTCGGCGCCGTCATCGGTGACGTAGACCTCGCCATGCTGGTAGGGCGACATCGTGCCGGGATCGACGTTCAAATAGGGGTCGAACTTGCGGATCCGGACCGAGAAACCGCGCGCCTGAAGCAGCGCCGCGAGACTCGCCGCGAGCAGGCCTTTGCCAAGGGAAGACACCACGCCGCCGGTGATGAAGATATACCGCGCCATGGGAGAAAAGCCTTAGGGGTCAAGGTGGCGCAAGGGCAAGCGGGCAATTGACCCGCCGCCAAATTAATCGGGTATTTATTGAGCGAGGGGGACCGCCGGGGTGGTTGAATTGCCGGTCGTCGGCGTGCCTGTGGCGGGTCCAGCCGGAGCGGTCGCCGGCGCCGCGATCGGTGCGGTCTGGTTGACCAGCGAGGTATCGACCTTGGTCGGTTGGTGGCTGACCCCGGCAAGCGCCGCGAGCCCGATCGAGAGGATGATGAACAGAGCGCCGAGGATCGAGGTCGCGCGGGTGAGAAAATCGGCGGCACCACGGGCGGTCATGAACCCCGACGAACTTCCTCCGACGCCAAGCCCGCCCCCTTCCGAGCGCTGCATCAGGATCGTCGCGACGAGCGAGGCGGCGATAAGCGTCTGGACGATCAGCAGGAAGGTGAACATTTTCGGGCTTTCGGGTGAGGAGTTGCCGCGCACTTAGCGGCGAAGTGGTCGGGATTCAACGCAAGGGCGCGGATTCGGGCGAAGCCGCTTCGATGATCGGGAGAAAATCGGCGGCGGTCAGGCTGGCGCCGCCGACCAAGGCCCCGTCGACGTCGGCGATCGCGAAGATATCGCGCGCGTTGGTCGCCTTGACCGAACCGCCGTAGAGGATTCGCACCGCTTCGCCGGCCGCGCCATAGGCTGCGACCAGGCGGGCGCGCAGGGCAAAATGCATTTCGGCGATGTCCGCCAGCCCGGGAACCCGCCCGGTGCCGATCGCCCAGATCGGCTCATAGGCGATCGCGAGACGGTGAAAATTTTCGGCCGGAAGCGAGCTATCGAGCTGACCAGCGACGGTGGCGACCGCAGCGCCGCTGTTGCGAACGGCTTCGCTTTCACCGACGCAAAGGATCACCGCGAGGCCGGCGGCGAGCGCGGCCTCGGCCTTGGCGCGGACCGCTGAATCGTTTTCGCCGTGCGCTTCACGACGTTCGCTATGGCCGACGATGGTCAGGACCGCGCCGGCATCGCGCAGCATGGCCGGCGAGATACAGCCGGTAAATGCACCCGACGGGGAATGATGGACGTCCTGTCCGCCGATCGCGAAGCCGGGCGCGGCGCGCACCGCACGCTCGATCAGCGTTGCCGGGAGACATAATGCGACATCAACGCCGGACGCGCGTTCCGCCGCCGCGATGTCCGCGATCGTGGGCAGGTCGGCCGCGACGCCGTGCATCTTCCAATTGCCGGCCACGAGCATTCGCCGAGTCATGAGCTTGCCTTTCGCTGAAACGATGAGCCCCGCCTAGCAATGCGCTCGCACCGCGCCAAGCCGCTCAGCCGCATAGCCAGCTTGATGCCGCGTTGCCCCGCCCCTAAAGCGTGGGTCCATTCCTTTCCCCCGCGAGAACCCATTCGAATGCTCTCAACCTTTCGAAACCTGACAAAGACCAAAAGCGGGAAGATCATTCTCGCCTTGCTCGGAATTTCCATCGTCGCGTCGTTCGGTCTGGCCGACATCGGCAATCAGGGATTCGGTCTGACCGGGGGCACGCTGGCCAGGGTCGGATCGAAGGAGTTGACCGAGCGCGAAGTGAGCAAGGCGTTCGAGCGGGCGCTGACGCAGGCGCGGCAGCAGAACCCCGAAGCCGATTATGCCTCTTTGGCCAAGGATTTCGATCCGCTGGTCGCGGCCTTGCTGCAGGAAAAGGCGATGCTGGCGTTTGCCGACACCAACGGACTCATCGTGTCGCGGCGGCTGGTCGATGCCGAGATTGCGCGCCTTCCGAACACGCGTGGCCTCGACGGAAAATTCAGCGATCAGGCCTATGCAGCGTTCCTGCAGGCCCGGCGCATGACCGATGTCGAACTTCGCCAGTCACTCTATAGCGGATTGTTGCAGCGGTTGATGCTGACCCCGGTGGTGGGCAGCAGCAAGGTCCCGGTGGGTGTGGCGGGACCTTATGCGTCGATGCTGCTCGAAGCGCGCCAGGGCGAAGTCGCTCTGGTCCCCGCCGTGCTTTTTCGCGCCGGGCTCAACCCGACCGACGCCGACCTCGAGCAATTTTATGCTGGGAACAAGGCGCGCTACATTGTGCCCGAACAGCGCGTGCTGCGGATGGCGTCGCTAGGGCCCGAACAGGTCGCATCGATGGTCGCGACCGACACGGAAATCGCGGCCTTTTATACCGCCAACCAGGCGATCTATGGCGGCAAGGACGTGCGCGTACTGAGCCAGGCGGTGGTCGCCGATCGCTCGGCCGCCGACGCGATCGTCGCGCGGATCCGGTCCGGTGCGAGCTTTGTCGCGGCGAGCGCGCCGGCCGGTCTGAGCGCCGCCGATGTTTCGGTCGGGCCGCAGAGCCGGGAGCAGTTTAATGCCCTGGCCGGGGCCAAGGTCGCCGCCGCGACATTCGCCGCCAAGCCGGGGAGCCTGGTCGGCCCGATCCAGTCGGACCTTGGCTGGCATGTCATCAAAATCGAGTCGGCGACGCGCGAAGCGGGCAAATCGCTCGCCGCAGCACGCCCCGAAATTGTCGCCAAACTGACCCCCGAAAAGCGGATCGAGGCACTGACCGACCTTGTCACGCGGGTCGAGGACGCCATCGCCGACGGGAGCAGCTTCGCCGAAGTTGCCGCCGCCAACAGACTGGCGATAATCGAAACGCCGCCGATCACCGCTACCGGGGTGGCCCGGTCAAATCCCGGATACACGTTTCCGGCCAATCTTGCGGCGGTCCTGAAGACCGGGTTCGACGCCAGTCCGGACGACGATGCAACGGTCGAGACCTTGCCGAACAATAGCGGCTTTGTGGTGTTGGCGGTCGGGCGAATCATTCCGGCCGCTCCGGCGCCGTATGCCGCGCTGCGCCCGCAATTGACCAACGACTGGATCGTCAAGCGCGCGTCGGACCGGGCACGGGCCGTGGCCAGCGCAATCGCGGCCAGGACT
>JANPMU010000155.1:0-4190 GCA_031427095.1 Sphingomonas sp. | reverse complement strand
CGCCGTTCGGGACAAGCGACCCGCGCTCGGCCGACTGGACCACAACGGCGAACTACGTCACCTTCGGAAACTTTGTCGGCGGCGATTTCACTATCGCTCCGAGGACGACACCGAACCTTGCTCCGCGGAGCAATCGCAAGTACAACCAGGGCTCGATGCGCGCGGACTACGATCTCGGCGATGTGGCGACGCTGACCTCGATCACCTCTTATCTCGATTTTGACCAAAACCTTTACAGCGACAAGGATGGTACTGCGCAGGCAGTTGCCAATCTCGGCCCGAGCTTTGCCACAATTCGCTCGTTCAGCCAGGAATTGCGCCTCGCTAACGCCGGAAGCGGTCCGTTCCGGTGGGTCCTTGGTGGCAACTACGAAAACAGCCGGACGGAAGAGGATCAGACCCTGACCTTTGCCAACGGGTCGTCGTCGGCACCGGGCACAATCTTCATCAACACCACGGGCGCCGGTGTCCTGCAGAAGATCCGCAACTACGCGGTCTTCGCCAACGGCGAATATGACCTGTCCAGCGCGCTGACGTTCAAGCTGGGCGGACGTTATACCAAATCCCGCAACCGCGCGGACCTGTGCACCAGGGGCAATGGCGATGGCCTGGTGTCGACCCTGTTCAACATTATCGCACAGAACTTTACCGCGCCAGGCGTGCCGTTCACGCCGATCGGTCTTGATGACTGCTACGTGCTGAACGCGCGGGGCATCCCGGGCGACATTATCATGGACACCCTGTCGGAAGACAATTTCTCCTGGCGCGCCGGTCTGGACTACAAACCGAACGACGACATGCTGTTTTACGCGAACGTTTCGCGCGGGTACAAGGCGGGTAGCTTCCCGACCCTGACCAGCGCGGATTTCAGGGCTTACTTCCCGGTGGTCCAGGAATCGGTGACGTCTTATGAAGCGGGATTCAAGGCATCGCTGGCCGATCGCAAGATTCAGTTCAACGGTGCGGCCTTCTACTACGACTACACCGACAAGCAAATCCGCGGTAAGACGGTAGATCCGATCTTTGACGTGCTCGACATCCTCATCAACGTGCCGAAGTCGAAGGTGCTGGGCGCCGAGGCGGAGCTTACCGTCCGGCCGACCACCGGCCTGAACCTGACCGCATCGGTGACCTATCTCGACTCGGAGGTGAAGACCGACAACGGCGCCCGCTTCGTGGGCCCGACCGCCTATGGCAACAGTTGCGGCACCTTGGCCGTACCCGGACAGTGTGACTTCACTGGCAGTGAACTGCCCTTCACACCGAAATGGTCATACGCTCTGGGTGCCGATTATCGCCATAAGATGGGCAGCAACACAATCTTCGTGGGCGCAGACCTGCGCGGACAATCGTCGTCGGTTTCGACGCTCAACGGCCGCAGCATTCAGTTCCGCAACCTGGCCAATGACCGCAAAGCGCCAGGGATCAACCTGCCGTTCGTCATCCCAAGCTATACCGTCATCGACGCCCGCGCGGGCTATGAATTCGGAGACGGCAATTACAAGGTCATGGTGTGGGGCAAAAACGTGTTCAATAAATATTATGTCACGAACGCAGCGCACTTTCTCGACACGACCGTCCGGTTCACGGGAATGCCCGCGACTTACGGCATTACGTTGAGCGTCAAGAACTAGGCACCTGATGCCGCCGCAGTCCGCACTATCGGGCGGACTGCGGCAGGCCCGGATTTACCCCGGTCAAGCAGCGATTGCGGCAAGGCGTGGCGATCGACCGGAGGCCGGGACAAACGGATGCTGCTGACGATCCACCCGGAACTTCGCCGCAACTCGCGCCTGCTGGCTGCGGCAGCGCTCGGCCTGACGGTCGGGATGCTGTCGAGCCTGTTCTACTCCATGGGCACCTTGATGCCGGTGTGGGAGGAAGAGTTCGGCTGGAGCCGGGGCGACATGTCGTTGTCGCTCACTTTCGCCACCATCGCGATGTTTCTGTGCGGAACGATGGCGGGAAAGCTGGGTGACAGGTTCGGCGCGGCGCGGGTCGGGTCGCTCAGCCTGCTCGCCTACGGAGCCCTGCTCGCGCTGCTCCCCTACGTCATCTCGGACGTCACCCATTTGTGGGCCGGATATATCGTGCTGGCCATTGTCGGGGTGCCTTCGACCGCGATCATCATGATCCGCCCGATCACCTCGGCATTCGACGCCCGCCGCGGGCTGGCGATGGGCATTGCGATGACCGGTGCCGGAATCTCCGGCTTTTGGGTTCCCCGGTTCGTTTCCTATCTGATCGAATGGCAAGGCTGGCAGGTAGCGATGTCCGGTCTTGGTGTCCTGGCCTGCCTGGCGGCTCCGCTGGTCTGGTTCGGGTTTCGTGGAGAGCGCCGGACCGGCCGCGAGGCCACTCGATCAATCGAACATGGCATGGACTTGGCTCAGGCCTTGCGCACTAGCCGGTTCTGGATACTGTCGATCATGGCGATCGCCAAGTCGTTAGGCGTGGGCGGTCTGGTGGTTCATTTCGTGCCGCTGTTTTCGGATCTCGGCGCCGAACCGGGGCGGGCGGCCGGAATCGCCTCGCTGCTGGGCCTTGCGACCATCGCCGGGCGGATCGGCGTCGGCATGCTGCTCGATCGCTGTCCAGCAAATCTGGTCACGATGGCGACCTTGCTGCTGGCCTCCACGGGGGCGCTATTACTCTATACGTATGGGCTGCAGTTCGCTCCAGCCGCCGTCATGTTGCTGGGGCTTGCGGCAGGCGCGGAGGTGGACCTCGTTGCCTATCTCTGCTCGCGCCATTTCGGCACGCGATCGTATGGTGCGATCTATGGACTGCTCTACAGCATATTTGTTCTCGGATACGGATTGAGCCCGTTTCTTGTCGGATCGGCGCGGGACCATTTCGGGGACTACGATGTCGCCCTGCTGGGCAGCATGGCGGCGGTCGGCACGGCGGCGATATTGGCTTTGTTCCTGAAAGTTCCGAACGACGCGCCAGGCGCGACCGAACCGCAACACGCCTAGGCGAAGCCTGTCCGCACCGGCAGCGCGACCGTCGCCTGACCCTTGGCAGTAACCTCGCCCAACTGGTTCTCCACCCGCAGTTCCAGGTCCACCACGTGTATTCCGTCGTCGACGCGCTTGTCGACGATCTCGGCGCGGCACCAGGAAACGTCGCCGAAGATGTTGGGGCGGCGCACAGACACGCTGAGGCGGCGCAGGAAGCCGTCGTCGCCCATCCAGTTGGTCATCAGTTGGCCCATCCACGAGATGCGCTGGGGGCCGACGTCGTAGCCGCCGGGCATCCCCACCTCACGCGCCATCTTGCCTTCGGTGTGCCCGCGAGCCGCGCTGTCCTGTGCGCCGGTCTCGGGATTGACGAAGGCGTCGGCGGGATGGCGCTGGCGGTGCATCACCGCGCGGCGGTGTGACTGGTAACTGTGCCCTCCGCCCGAATACCAGCAGATCATGTCGGTGATGTTGAGCGGACCCTTAAGCATCGGCTGGACCGACGTTCCGACCTCGACCTCTTCCCAGAAGCGGGGTGTGGCGCCGCGCAATTCCTCGGTCTCGATCGCACGGCCGATCGCCTCGAGTTCTTCGGGCGAATAGCTGTGGGTGTCGCGCGGGGCGTAGCTGAGTCCGCCGCTCGCCTTCGATCGCGCGGTGCGCGCGGTGTGGCCGTGCGCTACACACACCAGCTTGCCGTCCTGATTGGTGTAGCGCGTCTCGCCGGTCTGGATGATGAACCTGGCCGCCTTGCCGCCCGCCTTCTCCACCGCGTCGAGCAGCCTCGCGCTCACCGTGAAGCGGTCGCGATGGCGGATCGGCTCGTACCATTCGAAATCGGTGCCGCCATAGAGCCACTGAATGCCGCGCAGCTTGGGTGCGACGACGGTCGTGTCGATGGTATACAGATAGCAGCCGGGCGCCAGCGCCGAGCCGTATCTCGTGCCCACGCCATAATCCGGATCAGTGAACAGCGGGTTGTCGTCGCCCAGCCCCCAACAGAAATGGCGGACCGCATCGGGCGAGGCCTCGGTGTTCCATTGCTGGCCGGTGCGGCGCAGCTCGACCCCGATCAGTTCGCGCGCTTCGTCCAGCGCGCCGGGCCACAGCGCGGGTGTCTGCGTAGAGGGGGTCGCCGGTTCGCTCATAGCCAGGCCTTTGCTTCCAGCGCGACTTCGCCCGCAGGCCCATGCGCGCGCATGATCCATCCGTCGTCCTGGCTCGACC
>JANPMU010000154.1:0-3542 GCA_031427095.1 Sphingomonas sp. | reverse complement strand
ATCGAGCGGGTCGGGGTCGACTTCATCAAGCAGCGCATTGGCGATGACGAGGAGGGCAGGGTGGCGCTGACCGAGCGCTTCCATTTTGCGCAGAGCTTCTCGCAGGACGACCCCTGGGCCGAGCGCGCCGAGGGCGCCGACATCCATCTCCACACGCCGATGCTGGTCGCGGCCGAATGAGCGAAGGAGCCACCATGGTCGATTGGGTTTTTGCGGGCACTCTTGCCGACATCCCCGTTCGCGGCGCGCGAACGGTGCTGCTTCCCGGGCATCCCGCGATCGCGGTGTTCCGCGCCGCCGACGACCGGGTGTTCGCGCTGGTCGATCTGTGCCCGCACAAGCAGGGTCCGCTGAGCCAGGGGATTGTCCACGGGCACAGCGTTTCGTGCCCGCTGCACAATTGGAACATCGCGCTTGCGACCGGCGAAGTGCAGGCGCCCGACAAGGGCTGCACCCCGACAATTGCGGTGCGGATGGAGGGCAACCGGATCTTCCTTGCAGTCTCGGCACTGGCGGCGGCGGCCTGACGCGATGAGCGCGGTGCGCACCACCTGCGCTTATTGCGGAGTCGGTTGCGGAGTCCTCGCGACCCCTTTGGGCGGGCGATCGGTGGCGATCGCGGGGGACGAGGCGCATCCTGCCAATCGCGGGCGGCTGTGCTCGAAAGGCACGCATCTTGGCGAGACCGTCGGGCTCGAAGGGCGACTGCTCCACCCGATGATCGGCGAGGAACGCGCCGGATGGGACGAGGCGCTCGACCTCGTGGCGCGGCGTTTCGCCGAGACGATCGCCGAGCATGGCCCCGACAGCGTCGCTTTCTACGTTTCGGGCCAACTGCTGACCGAGGATTATTACGCCGCCAACAAATTGATGAAGGGCTTTATCGGCTCGGCCAATATCGACACCAATTCGCGGCTGTGCATGGCAAGTGCGGTCGCGGCGCACAACCGCGCGTTCGGCGAGGATCTCGTCCCCGGCTGCTACCAGGATCTCGACGAGGCCGATTTGATCGTCCTGGTCGGGTCGAACACCGCCTGGTGCCACCCGATCATCTGGCAGCGGATCGAGGCGGCCCGCGCCGCCCGCGGAACCCGGCTGGTGGTGGTCGATCCGCGCCGCACCGAGACCGCCGAAGCCGCCGACATCTTCCTCCCGCTCCGCCCGGGGAGCGACATCGCTCTGTTCAACGGCTTGCTCGCCTTCCTCGTCGAACGTGGCGCAATCGACGTCGAGCTTGCCAATTCGACGCTCAAGGTTGCGCCGGGTTTCTGGGACGCCCTGGTCGGCTACGACCTGGCGAGCGTGGCCGCGACCTGCGACCTTGGCGAGTCCGACCTTCGCGCCTTTTACGAGCTTTTCGCCGCCAACCCGCGCACCGTCACTCTGTTCAGCCAGGGCGTCAACCAGTCGGTCCACGGCACCGACAAGGCCAATGCGATCATCAATCTCCATATTGCCACCGGCCGGATCGGCAAGCCCGGCGCGGCACCTTTCTCGATCACCGGCCAGCCCAATGCGATGGGCGGTCGCGAGGTCGGCGGGCTCGCCTCGACCCTCGCCGCACACATGGATTTCGCGCCCGCCAACGTCGACCGGGTCCGCCGCTTCTGGGGTTCGCCCACTTGCGCGGCTCAACCGGGGCTGAAGGCGGTCGAGCTGTTCGAGGCGGTTGGCGATGGCCGGATCAAGGCGCTGTGGATCATGGCGACCAATCCCGCGGTCAGCATGCCCGACGCCGGGCGGGTGCGCGAGGCGCTCGGGTCGTGCCCGTTCGTGGTCGTGTCCGACGTCATCGCCGACACCGACACGAGCCGCCTGGCGCATGTCCGGCTGCCCGCGTGCGGCTGGGGCGAGAAGGACGGAACCGTCACCAACAGCGAGCGGATGGTGAGCCGCCAGCGCCCGTTCCTCGAGTCCCCCGGCGAGGCCCGCCCCGACTGGTGGATGATCGCCGAGGTCGCTCGCCGGCTCGGCTACTCCCGCGATTTTGCCTGGGAAACCCCCGCCGCGATCTTCCGCGAGCATTGCGCGCTGACCGCTTATGAAAATCGCGGCGAACGGCGGCTCGACCTCGGTGCCTGGGCAGGGATCGACGATGATGGGTATGACTCGCTCGAGCCGTTCCAGTGGGGCGGTGCGCGGATCGCTTTCGCTCCGGGCGAAGCGCGGCTGGTATCGGTGGCGCAGCCGCCGATCACCGATGCGCCGATGCTCGTCAATAGCGGCCGCTATCGCGACCAGTGGCACAGCATGACCCGCACCGGGCTCAGCCCGCGGCTTTCGCAGCATCGCCGCGAGCCTTTGGTCGAGCTTAACCCGCTCGATGCCGCCGCGGCCGGGCTTATCGAAGGTGATCTTGCGCGGCTCGTCAGCGCGCAGGGCGCCACCGTCTGCCGGGTTGCACTGTCCGACGCGCAGCGCCGGGGCGAGGCGTTCGTTCCGATCCACTGGACCGATATCACCAGCAGCGGGGGGCCGCGCCGGCCTGCTTCCCGACAGCTCGGTCGATCCGGTTTCGGGGCCAGCCCGGCTTCAAGCTGACCCCGGCGAGGGTCGAGAAGGTCGCGACCGACTGGCGCGGTTTCCTCATCTGCCGCGAAGCCCCGGCGCGCGATCCCGATTGCCTGTGGCGGACGAGGGTCCGGGTCGCAGGCGGCTGGCTGGTCGAGCTCGCCGGCAGCGGCGACGCCTCCGTCCTCGAAGCGCTTCTTCCCGCTGGCGGGCGGGTCGAGGCGGTGGATTCGGCGCTTGGCAGCAGGCGAATTGTCGTCTCGACCGGCGACCGGCTTGAGGCGGCCTTGTTCGTCACTCGCGATGGGGGGTTGCCGTCGCGCGAATGGCTGATCGGCCAGCTTGAGGCAGATGCGGCGGGGCCATCGATCCGCTACCTCGCGGGCCGCTCCCCGGGCGCGCAGTGCGACCAGGGCGAAACGATCTGCGCCTGCTTCAACGTCGGTGCGGAGACGATCCGCGCCGCGATCGTCGGGCAGGGCCTGGCTAGCGTCGACGCGCTCGGCGCCGCGCTCGGGGCCGGAACCAATTGCGGCTCGTGCCGCCCTGAATTGGCGCGAATGATCAGCGAAAGGGAATTGGTCGATGCAGCCCAATGATTTGATCGAGCCCGGCGAAGTCTGGCTGGTCGGCGCCGGACCGGGCGATCCCGACCTCTTGACCCGCAAGGCCGAGAAACTGATCCGCGCGGCGGACATCATCTTTCACGACGCTCTGGTCGGTCCCGGCATCCTCGCGCTCATCCCCGCTCGCGCCGAGCGGGTCAGCGTCGGCAAACGTTCGGGGCGGCATTCGAGGCGCCAGGAGCGGATCAACGAGTTGCTCGCCGCCGCCGCCAAGGCGGGCAAAAAAGTGGTTCGCCTCAAGGGCGGGGACCCCTCGGTGTTCGGTCGGTCGGCAGGCTGACATCGATTGCGATCAGCACCGGATGGCTGCCGGGAAGCCCGTGGCGGATCAGCCGCCGGGCAAGCTCGGGGGCAGCCGCCCGGCCCATATAGACCGCGAGGGTCGAATGCGGATCGGCCAGCGCC
>JANPMU010000153.1:0-3121 GCA_031427095.1 Sphingomonas sp. | reverse complement strand
CTTCGGCCAGTGGTATTGGCGGTACTGGATTCGAACGTGTCGAAGTTGAAGATGTCGACAATCTCGTTGCGCAATCGCTGGCGATAAACCGTCAGGCTGGCCCCCCATTGCGGTTTGCGGAGCCTTGCCGACGCTTCAAGCCCGCGTGAACTCTCTGGCTTAAGCGCAGCATTACCCACGAAACTTCCCGGGAAGAAGCCGTATAAGTCGAAGAAGCTCGGCTGGGCAATTCCTTCACCATAAGACAAGGCTAGTTCGACCCCGCCGCCGACCCGCGCCAAGGCCGATGCGCGCAATGTGGTCGCGTCCTTGAAGCGGTTGAACTGGTCGCGCCGGACGGCAACGTCGGTCACGAC
This sequence comes from Sphingomonas sp., assembly GCA_031427095.1. Classification (GTDB taxonomy): domain Bacteria; phylum Pseudomonadota; class Alphaproteobacteria; order Sphingomonadales; family Sphingomonadaceae; genus Sphingomicrobium. The sequence goes on along the minus strand of JANPMU010000153.1, from coordinate 2,765 downwards.
GATCCCGGACAGATTCGCGCGCCATTCGAGCGTGACGGCGTCATGGCTGCGCGACCGGTCCTGCGCCGAAAATCCGCCATAAGCGGTGTCGCGGGCATGGAATTTCTCTCGCTCATGATCGACCGCCGCGACCAGCACATGCGCGATCGGTCCGGTCGTCACCCGGTAATTGATTTGCCCGGCCACGGTGCCACGCGACGCACGCGTGCGATTGACCGGATCGCCGTCGAGCAAATTACGGTTCGACGAGCCGAGCAACGAACCCGACAAGCTCCCGGACCACGCGCTGGTCGCCTGTCCCGCCTTTGCCCACACGCGACCCGCCGACAGCCGGGAACGGCTGCTGTCGAGTGTATCGTCGCGAACAAAGGTGACCGGGTGATAGCCGTCGAATTCGCTCCGTCCGCTGAGCGTGAAACCCGACGCGCCGACCGTCAGCGCGGGCAAGGGCGACCAGCTCGCCCGCACTCGTCCGGCGAGATTGCGATAGCCGTCGCAGTCGCCGGTGCCATCGAAACTGTCGATTCCGGCGGCGCGTTGCCAGCCGACCCCGAGCGCAAGATTGGTCGTGTCGGACGCGCTGTCGAGTCCTGCCGCGCCGCGCAGAAAGCCGAATGACCCGGCCTCGACTTCGGCCGATCCGCTGATGCCTTTGGTCAGCTCGACGGGGCCGTCGAGCGCGACTACGCCGCCGATCGCTTCTGATCCCCACAGCGCCGACTGCGGTCCGCGCACGACTTCGATCCGCGAGACGATGTCGGCATTGAGCAGTTCGAACCGGGGCTCATTGCCCGCGGCGGGGTCGTTGGCGCGAATGCCGTCGATGAACAGCAAGGTGTGATTGGCTTCGGCGCCGCGGATCCGGACCTGGGTCTGCGATCCCGCCGGTCCGCTGGTGGCGACCGCGACCGTCGGCACCAGCCGCAGCAGCGGCGCGATCTGTGGCTCGCCCATTCGCGAGAGCCGGCGCGTGTCAATGACGGTCACGCTCGCCGCGCTGTCGCGCTCCTCCTCGGGCGTTCGCGACGCGATGACGATGATTTCGGAAGCGGGGTGGGGGGGTAAGGCTTGCATCGGGATAGTCCTCCTTGAAACGACGTGAAGTCGTCTCGGAGGAAGCGCACCGCGACACATGCGGCCCGCCCCACGCTCCACAGCTGGACCCGGCCAGGGAAACGGACGACGGATCGGGGCAAGTCTCTGACTTCGCTTGGGATCAAACCCAGGCTCACAGTTGCGGGCACAGTGCCGGAATGACGCCGGCTTCCTTTAGGACCCTGATCCTGGCGCGGCGCTAGGGGAGGGGCGCAAAGCTTGTCAAGCGAGCCCGCTTTGGGTAGGGGCGCGCATCCCATTCTTCAGGCTGGTCGGAACCAGCCGCACCCAAGGAAATCCGCATGAAGGCCGGCGTCCATCCCGATTATCACAAGATCACCGTCCAGATGACCGACGGCACGACTTACGAAACCCGCTCGACCTGGGGCAAGGAAGGCGACACGCTCAAGCTCGACATCGATCCCACCGTCCATCCGGCTTGGACCGGCGGTAAGTCGTCGATGCTCGACACCGGTGGCCAGGTGGCGCGCTTCAACAGGCGCTTCGGCGGGCTGACCCTCGGGAAAAAGTGACCCGCGCAGCCGATCCGGGGGATCGGCGAGCCCGTCCTTCCGCTGACAGTGGTCACTCCGGCGCTGACCCTGGGTCCAGCGCGCAGTTTCGCTCGGTCCCGATCCTCGAGACCGAGCGGCTGGTCCTTCGCGAATTCCGAATCGACGACCTCGACGCGCTCGTGTCGACGATGCGCGATCCCGATGTAGTGCGTTACCTCGCCATCGATCCGCAGGGGCGTGAGGATGTCTGGCGCCGGTTGCTGCTCGCTGCGGGGCAATGGCCATTGCTTGGGCTCGGCTATTGGGCGGTGACGACCAGGCTGGGCGGGCCGGTGATCGGCCAGATCGGCTTCTGCGACTTTCAGCGCGACATGGCGCCCGACATCTCGGGTCTGCCAGAAATGGGCTGGATCTTCGACAGCTCGGTCCACGGGCAGGGCTATGCTCACGAAGCCGGCACTGCCGCTTTGGCCTGGGCTGACGCCAATCTCGGCCCGGTCGAGATTCCCGCGATCATCAGCCTCGACAACGCCCCTTCGATGAAGCTCGCCGAACGTCTCGGCTTCGTCCGTGATGCCGATGGCCAATATCATGAAGAGGCGATTGCATTGTTCAGACGGCCGCCGCAGGATCGACGAGGCTCATAGGGTCTGTTTCACCTTCGCTGGTGCCGTCTCACTGAAACGGATTCTAGAACGCCGCAATCCCGGTGATCGCCCGGCCCATGATCAAGGCATGGACGTCGTGCGTGCCTTCATAGGTGTTGACCGTCTCGAGGTTCGCCGCGTGGCGCATCACCTGAAATTCCGCGCTTATGCCATTGCCGCCGTGCATGTCGCGCGCCATTCGGGCGATATCGAGCGCCTTGCCGCAATTGTTGCGCTTGATCAGGCTGATCGTCTCCGGGATCAGCTCGCCCGCCTCAAGCCGCCGCCCGACCCGAAGCGCCGCCTGCAGGCCGAGTGTGATCTCTGTGATCATGTTGGCCAGCTTGAGCTGGACCAGCTGGTTCGCGGCGAGCGGGCGGCCGAACTGCTTGCGGTCGAGCGTATAGCTGCGCGCCGCCGCATAGCAGGCCTCGGCCGCACCCATCGTCCCCCAGCCAATGCCGTAACGCGCGCGATTGAGGCAGCCGAACGGACCCGCCAACCCCGA
>JANPMU010000152.1:0-15197 GCA_031427095.1 Sphingomonas sp. | reverse complement strand
CCCGGGTCGACGCCGGCCCGCGCATCAGCATGGCGCTTGGCCGCTCGATGCGGGTCGACCTCGACTATCGCCAGCGCCTCGTCGGCAATGCCTTGCCCGGCTCGGGCCCCGCGCTGACGCTGGCAGGCGATTTCTAGCGATTTGTCGTTTCAGTCAGCGAACGTCCGGCGTTTTTCTTGAAGGTCGGCACCGGCCCGCTCCCTTATCCGGCCGCCCATGGAATATCCTGATCGGGAGGCCGGGTGGGGGCTCGAGCGTAGCGAGCAACATTAACTCGCCGGTGCCGACTCGAACGCAAGCGAGCAACAACTAAAAGCCATTCCCGCGCTTGGCGCGGGCGGCGCTTTGCGGCTAGTCCTGTGCGCTCCATGGACATCTACCTCCCCATCGCCGGAATGTCGGTCAACGCGGTGTTTATCGTGCTGTTGGGCTTTCTGGTCGGGATCTTGTCGGGGATGTTCGGGGTTGGCGGCGGCTTTCTCACCACGCCGTTGCTGATCTTCTACGGCATCCCGCCGACCATTGCGGTCGCTTCGGCCACCACCCAGATCACCGGGACGAGCGTGTCCGGCGTGTTCGCCCATCTTCGCCGCGGCGGGGTCGACCTGCGCATGGGCGGGGTGATGATCGTCGGCGGGCTGCTCGGGTCGCTGACCGGGGCGGGCATCTTCCGCTTGCTCCAGTCGAGTGGCCAGATCGATACCGTCATCGGCTTGCTTTATGTCGTCCTGCTGGGCGCGATCGGCGGGCTGATGCTCAAGGATGCCGCGCTTGCGCTGGGCTGGATCAGCCCGGTCGCCACCCCTGCAGCCAAACCGCGCCACAACCGCTGGGTCGCCTCGCTTCCGCTGCGCTGGCGATTCTACAGCTCGGGTCTCTACATCTCGCCGATCGCCCCGCTGGCGCTTGGTTTCGTCGCCGGAATCCTCACCGTCCTGCTCGGCATCGGCGGCGGCTTCATCCTGATCCCGGCGATGATCTACATCCTCGGCATGGCCGCGCGCGTGGTCGTCGGGACCAGCCTGGTGATGATCCTCGCGGTCAGCGCGGTGGCCACCCTGATCCACGCGCTGACCACCCAATCGGTCGATATCGTGCTTGCCGCTCTGCTCCTCGTCGGCGGGGTGATCGGCGCGCAATATGGCGCCCGGCTGGCCACCCGGCTTAAGCCCGACCTGCTCCGTCTCGCTCTGTCGGTGATCATCCTGCTGGTGGCATTGCGCATGGCCGCCGGCCTCGCCTGGCGACCCGACCAGATGTTCTCGATCGAATATCTGTGAAGCGCGCTTTGGCCCTTGTCGCCCTCGCCCCGCTGCTGGTGGGCGCCGCCAAGCCGCGCCTTGTCCCCGACGTCTCCTCTCGCTCGATCCAGATCGTCTACAGCTTCAACGGCGCGCAATTGCTATTGTTCGGGGCGATCCTCTATCCCGGCGGCCGCGTGCCCGAGCGTCCGGCCGATGTGATTGTCGTGCTCAAGGGCCCGGTCCAACCGATCGTCGTCCGCCAGAAACAGAAGATCGCGGGGATCTGGACCAACGCCGATTCCAATCGCTTCCGCTCGGCGCCAAGTTATTATGCGGTGGCCTCGTCGCGCCCGATCCGCGAATAGGTCGATGAGCGCACGGCTGCGAATTACGAGCTCGGGCTCGAGAATCTCCAGCTCTCGACCGGCGGCGGCGGCCTGCCCGACAAGGAACGGCGGTTCGAGGCCGGGCTGCTCGACTTGAAGCGTCGCGGCGGCCTTTACTCGGAAAATTCGCACGGGGTCGAGATCAGCGAGGGCGTTCTCTACCGCGCGCGGATCACCATCCCCAGCCAGGTCCCGGTTGGCACCTACACCGCCGAAACTTTCCTCATCGACCGCGGTCGGGTGCTTGCCGCCGCGACCCGCGACGTGGAAATCGGCAAATCGGGGTTCGAGCGCTTCGTCGCCCTTGCCGCGCGCCGCCACGCCTTTCTCTACGGGATGGCTTCGGTATTGCTCTCGCTCGGGCTTGGCTGGGCCGCCGCCGCCGCCTTCCGCAAGCGCGCTTAACGGTTGTTTCGAGAAACCGCACTGGCGGCGCTTGGCGTCGTTGGCGGGCAGCGGGGGGCGGTGCGGTCTCGAGCGCGAACAACCAACAGCCGCCAGCCGACAATCCTAAGCGAATTTTAACCGGACTGATTTAACCCTCATCCTCGATATTTTCGAGTGATGGGGCCGCATTGCGATGACTGACAATCCGAATTTGAAACAATTTGTCGACGAGATTAGCAGCTACAGCGATGCGTCCGGCCAGTCGTCGGGCGGTTCGGTTCCCCACCCTCAATTGGCACCGATCGGCCAAGTCGTGGATATCGCCGGATCGGGCTCGCAGGTCTATCTCGACGGCGCGCGCCTGATTGAGCTTCAGTCGCATTCCGACCCGTCGGTCTCAATGTCGGGGCAGGTCGGCAGCCAGGTCAAGATGGTGGTCGGGTCGAGCTGGCTGATCGCCAACGTCCGTACGTTGCGCGCAGCCGACGACGGCAGGGTCGTCGCGCATGTCGATTTCCTTGGCGAGGGCGACCGCGACGCGAGCGGCCGCCTGACCCATTTCCGGCGCGGCGTCACCCGCTTCCCGATCCCGGGCTGCGAGGTCCACCCCGTCACCACCAACGATTTGCGCTCGGTGTTCGCCGCCGAAGACAAAGCGCATATCGAAATCGGAACGGTCTATCCGACAAGCGACATCCGCGGCGCGCTGTATATCGACCCGATGCTGTCGAAGCATTTCGCGATTCTCGGTTCGACCGGTACCGGCAAGTCGACCGCGGTCGCCCTGATCCTCCACCGCATCTCGCTGTTGTCGCCCGAGGGACACATCGTGATGATCGATCCGCACGGCGAATATTCGGCCGCGTTCAAGAATTGCGGAGAGCTGTTCAACGTCGACAACCTGCAATTGCCCTATTGGCTGATGAATTTCGAAGAACATTGCGAAGTGCTGCTGACGACCAGCGATGCCGAGCGTCAGCGCGATGCCGACATCCTTGCCAAATGCCTCCTCGCGGCGCGCATCAAGGGCAAGAATCTCGAACAATATGGCAAGGTCACGGTGGATTCGCCGATCCCGTATCTGCTCACCGATCTGTCGACCATCCTGACCAATGAAATGGGCAAGCTCGACCGCGCCGGCGATACCGCACCGTTCCAGCGCCTCAAGACCAAGCTCGACGAGATCCGTGCCGACCCGCGTTACACCTTCATGTTCTCCGGCATGCTGGTGTCCGATTCGATGGGCAGTTTCCTCGCCAAAGTATTCCGGCTGCCAAGCCTTGGCCGGCCGATCTCGATCGTCGACGTCTCGGGTGTCCCCTCGGACATCACGTCGGTGGTCGTCTCGGTGCTCGCGCGGATGGTGTTCGATTACGCCATCTGGTCGCGCAACGAGCCGCAGCGTCCGCTGCTGCTGGTGTGCGAGGAAGCGCATCGCTACGTCCCCAAGGACGAGCATGCCAATGGCCAGGCGGTGCGCAAGATCCTCGAGCGGATCGCCAAGGAAGGCCGTAAATATGGCGTTTCGCTCGGCCTCATCACCCAGCGCCCGTCGGATCTTGCCGAAGGCGTGCTGTCGCAATGCGGCACGATCATCTCGATGCGCCTGAACAATGATCGCGATCAGGCCTGCGTCCGCGCCGCGATGCCCGAAGGCGCGCGCGGATTCCTCGATGCCATCCCGGCGCTTCGCAACCGCGAGTGCATTGTCTGCGGCGAAGGCGTCGCCATCCCGATCCGGGTTCGGTTCGACGATCTCGAACCTGAAAAGCGCCCCGCCTCGTCGGACCCGAGCTTCGCCGAAATGTGGCGCGAGACGGGCGGCGAAGCCGGTATCATCGAACGCACCGTCAAACGCTGGCGCGGCCACGGGCGCTGACCGTCCGGTCATTGCCCGAAAGCCCGCTGAAACGTCAGCCGTTCATGCCGATGCTCAGATACGCCCGCAACCTCGCCCGGAACGCCTCCAGCTCGGCGCCCTCCAGCGTCGATCGGCTGACGAACCGCACCGATAAAGGATTGACCGGCACTCCGCCGCGCGTGACCTCGTAATGGAGGTGCGGCCCGGTCGACAGGCCGGTTGATCCGACATAGCCGATCAACTGCCCCTGGCGGACCAGGCTTCCCGAACCGGCAACGATCCGGCTCATGTGCGAATAGCTTGTCCCGATCCCGCCGACATGGGCGATGCGGACCTGCTGGCCATAACCGCCGCTCCACCCCGCGCGAACCACCTGGCCGTCCGCTGCGGCGACGATCGGCGTGCCCCAATGCGCGCCGAAGTCGATCCCGCTGTGCATCCGCGCGAAATGCAGAATCGGGTGATAGCGTATACCGAAACCCGATGTGATCGGCGCCCGCACCGGCCATGCCATCCCCGCGCTCTGGCGCCCGACCCCGCTCGCCTCGAACCAGTCGGTCCGTCCGGCGACGCTCCACCTCAGCAATTGCAGGTCGCTCGCCCCGACCCGGTCGATCCCGGCATAGAGCAACGCGCCGGCCTGGGTCTCGCCGGTCGCCGCGCGGCGATTGGCGACGACCAGGTCGAAGCGATCATCGGGGCTGATTTGGCTCCCGACATCGATCTGTGTCGCCAGCGCCTTCAGATAATCGGCCGCGGATTGCGGCGAAACCCCCGCCGCGCGCAGCGACCAGTACAGCCCGTCGCCAACCCGCCCGCGCACCCGCAAGGGAGTTGCGTCGACCGCAATCGGGGTGCGCTGAAGGACCAGTCTCGCCCCGTCGCGGATCAACGCCAGCTTGAGATCAAGCGATGCCCTTAGCGCCAGCCGCTCGATCGGCCGCGCGCCGCCCCCGACCCGCCGCCCGAGCGTGATCGCAACGCTGGTTTCGGGCGCGATCCCGCGTGGCGCGGCGGCCGCGATCAGTCCCGCCGCATACACCGCATCGGGCAAGGACACCCCCGAACGGCCCAGCAGCCGGAGCATCGAATCATCTTGGCCAAGCTTCGCGAACAGTTCGATTGTCGGCCGCTCGGGCGCCTGCGTCAGCGGCTCGACCCGGCTCGTCTCGGCCATCCGCCGTCCGGTCGTGGCGCCACTCGCCAGCGACGTGATCGCCAGCGCCTGCATCTGGTCAAATTCCTGATCGCCGAGCGGCTCGGCATGCCCGCCGGCCAGCGGCGCAAAATCGGGCGCAAGCAGCGCGGTCGCGAGGCACAAGGCCCCCAGCGTGCCCAGCCCGCGCCACCAGTCCGGGCTGAACAGCTCACGACCGAGGTCGACCGTCAGCGCGCGGTCGCGCCACCGTTTGCGCTTGCTTCCGAACCCCGCTGGCGGGCCACTGACAGCGCGCGCGCCGACCCGCGCACCAGCCATCGCCGGGACCAGCCCCGCGACACCCGAACCCGGCCCCCGGCTGCGCGCTTCGAACATTTGCACCCCTGTGCCCCGAAACCGCGCGAGCGGCTCCTTCCAGGGCTGGCAACGTCTTGGCCAAACAGGGTTAAAGTCAATTTAATTCGCCCGCTACCACCGGCCCTTATTTCTGCCAGAACGAGCCGTCGGCAGACGAAAACTCGCCTTGCGCTTTCGTGCGCGCCTGCCACATTGAGCGCATGGCGCGTGACCAGCCGAGCAATGTCCGGGCGATCCTTGGCCCGACCAACACCGGCAAGACCTATCTCGCGATCGAGCGGATGTGCGCGCATTCGTCGGGCGTGATCGGTTTCCCGCTGCGGCTGCTCGCCCGCGAGGTCTATGACCGGGTGGTCGCGCTGAAGGGCGAGAAGCAGGTCGCATTGCTCACCGGCGAAGAGCGGATTGTCCCGCCGCAAGCGCGCTACGTCCTGTGCACCGCCGAATCCATGCCTGTCCCGAGCGGAGCCGCGGGGCCGGCGCCCGACGCCGGCGAGCCGGGCGCCACCGGCCTGATCAAGGACTTCGCTTTTGCCGCGATCGACGAAGCGCAGCTCGGCGTGGATCCCGAGCGCGGTCATGTCTTCACCGACCGGATGCTCCGCGCGCGGGGCCGGGAGGAAACGCTGATTCTCGGTTCGGACAGCTTGCGCCCGATGATCCGCCAGCTCATTCCCGACGCCGAGATCATCAGCCGACCGCGCTTCTCGACCCTCAGCCACGCGCCCTCGGCCAAGCTGTCGCGGCTCCCCCCGCGCTCGGCTGTCGTCGCTTTCTCGGCCGGCCAGGTCTATGCGCTTGCCGAAATGCTGCGCCGGTTCCGCGGCGGCGCGGCGGTGGTGATGGGCGCGCTCAGCCCCGCCACCCGCAACGCCCAGGTGGCGATGTTCCAGCGCGGCGAGGTCGACTATCTGGTGGCCACCGACGCCATCGGCATGGGCCTCAACATGGACGTCACCCACGTCGCCTTCGCCGGCCTTGAGAAGTTCGACGGCCATCGCGACCGCCGCCTGTCCATCGCCGAAATGGCCCAGATCGCCGGCCGCGCCGGGCGTCACCAGAAAGACGGCACGTTCGCCACCCTGGCCTTGGGTGGCGATTCCGGTCCCGCCTTCAGCGAGGAAGAGGTTGAGGCGATCGAGACCCACCGCTTCCGCCCGCTCGATCATCTTTACTGGCGCAGCTCGGAGCTCGACTTCACCGATGTCCGCTCGCTGATCGCCAGCCTCGAGGCCCGCAGCGACGATCCGCTGCTGCGCCCGGCGCCGCTTGCGATCGACCTCGCAATATTGAAACTGATCGCCGAGGACCCGGCCATCGCCGCCCGCCGAGGGCCATCCGCCAAGCGCCTGTGGGCGACCTGCGGACTGCCCGATTTCCGGAAAGTCGGGCCGATGCACCACGCGCGCATGGTCCGCCGATTGTACAGCTACATCGCCGAGGGCGGGCACATCCCGCACGAATGGTTCGCCGCCGAAGTCACCCGGCTCGACAATGTCGCGGGCGACATCGAAGCCCTCGCCGACCGCCTCGCCGGGGTTCGCAGCTGGGCCTATATCGCCCACCGCGGTGACTGGCTGGCCGATCCCGCCAAATGGGTCGAACGCACCCGATCCGTCGAAGCACGCCTGTCCGACGCGCTACACGCGGCGCTGACCCAGCGCTTCGTCGATCGCCGCACGGCCGTGCTCGTCCGCGACATCGGCGCGCGCGGCGCCGACGTCCTCCCCGTCACCGTCGCCGCCGACGGCGTGGTCAGCGTCGGCCCCGAGCCGATCGGGCATTTGTCCGGCTTCGATTTCACCGTCGATCCGACCGCGCGCCTCGCCGACAAGCGCCTGCTGCTCGCCGCCGCCGAACGCCGCTTGGGCGATGAACTCGATCGCCGCGCCAAGGCCTTGCTCGCCGCCCCCGATTCGGATTTCGCCTTGGTGGTTGAGGCGAGCGGCCAGGTCGCGGTCGGCTGGAACGGCCCGCTCGGCGAGGCTCGGGACAGGCATGTGCTTGCCCGCCTCGCTCCCGGTCGCAGCTTGCTCGAGCCCGCGCTGCGCACCGCGCGCGCGCTCGATCGCCTCGCTGTGCCGCGCCGCGCGGCGTTGCGCGCCCGCCTCGAAGCCTGGCTCGACGCCTCGATCGCGCATCACCTGCGCCCGCTCAAGGCGCTCGCCGCCACCGCCGGCGACCGTGACAGCGCACCGGGGGTGCGCGCGCTGACCGCGATGCTCGCCGATGCCGGCGGAATCCTCCCCCGCCGGGCCGTGATCGAGCCGCTGGCGATGCTCGACAAGGCCGACCGCCACACGCTCCACCGCCTCCGCGTCCGCCTCGGCGCGCTCGATCTGTTCGTTCCGGCCCTGCTCAAGCCTGAAGCGCAGCGATGGCGCGCCGCGCTGATCGCGGTGCGCACCGGCCAGCCGATGCCCGCTCTTCCGCCGCCCGGCGCGGCCACGCTTGATGGCTCCGCCGATCCGCGCGGGGCAAGCCTCGCCTTCCGCCGTTTTGGTCAGCGCTGGCTGCGCATCGATCTCGCCGACCGCCTCGCCGCCCACGCCCACAAGGTCCGCGCGGCGGGTGGCGACGATCCGATCGACCAGGTGCTGGCGACCTCGCTCGGGCTCGACCCCGACCTGACCAGGCGGCTGATGGAGGAGGTCGGCTTTGCCAGCGATGGGGCCAAATGGCGCTGGCGAGGTCGCCGCCGCGCGCACCGTCCCGCCGCGGCCCCGCGCCCCGGCAATGCCTTTGCCGCGCTCGCCGGGCTGAAACATTAGGGTCAGGCGTTGCGCATCAACCGCCGCAGCCCCGCAGTCGACGCCCGCAGCTGTTATCAGGCGCTCGCGCCCATGCCAGAGATTGACGCGCGCGCCCCGCCGACATAGCGCTAAGCGAACAATCAAGGAGCCTCGATCACATGACCTATGTCGTCACCGACGCGTGCATCAAATGCAAATATATGGACTGCGTCGAGGTCTGCCCGGTCGACTGCTTCTACGAAGGCGACAATATGCTCGTCATCAACCCCAATGAATGCATCGACTGCGGCGTGTGCGAGCCCGAATGCCCGGCCGAGGCGATCCTTCCCGACACCGAGACCGGGCTGGAACAATGGCTGGTGCTCAACAATGATTTTTCGACCTCCTGGCCGAACATCACCCGCAAGAAGGACACCCCCGCCGACGCCGACGAGTTCAAGGGCAAGAAAGGCAAGTTCGAAGAATATTTCTCGCCTGAACCCGGTCAGGGGGACTGAGCGTTGGCACCCCCGCGAAGGCCAAGCCAATCTCGGCTCCTGCCTTCACAGGGATACCAACCGGAGCAAATTGAATGATCCGCACTGCTTGTGTCGCCGCCGCGCTTATCGCCGCCGCCTCCCCCGCGATTGCGCAGGACGCCAATCCGCCGTTGCCCGATCCCAACGACCGCAGCGACACGTTCACCATCGCCGCCGGCGGCGCCTACATCCCCGACTATGAAGGCAGCGACGATTACCGGTTGATCCCCGCCGCCGCGATCCGCGGGCGGGTCAGCGGCATCTCCTTCTTCACCCGCGCGACCTATCTCTACGTCGACGTCATCCCGCGCGGCGCGGGCAAGCTCGACTTCGACCTCGGCCCGATCGCCGGAGCGCGGCTCAACCGCACCGGCAAGATCAGGGATGATTTCGTCGACCGCCTGCCCGATCGGAAGACCGCGATCGAAGTCGGCGGCTTTGTCGGCCTGACCTATCATGGACTCACCAATCCCTATGATGCGCTGTCGCTCCGGCTCGACGTGGTCACCGACGTCGCCAATGCGCACCAGTCGACCCTGTTCACCCCGACGCTCGACTTCGGCACCCCGCTGTCGCGCACGACCTACGTCGGGGTCTCGCTCTCGGCCGATTTCGTTGCGGGCAAATATGCCGATTATTATTTCGGGATCACTCCCGCCGAAAGCCTGGCGAGCGCGCTCCCGGCGTATAATCCGTCGGGCGGGATGAAGAACTGGAAGGTCGGCCTGCTCGCCAACCAGTCGCTGTCGGGCGACCTCCTCCACGGCCTGTCGCTGTTCGGTACCGCCAGTTACGCGCGGCTCACGGGCGATTTCAAACGCTCGCCGATCGTATCGCAGCGCGGCTCCGCCAGCCAATGGCTCGGCGCGCTCGGGCTCGCCTACAGCTTCTGACGCTTTACAGTCTCTGCCGTTCGACCAGCGCGGCGACGATCGCGTCGGCTGCCGCTTCGGCCGACATCATGGTCGTGTCGATCCGCATCTCGGGGGTTTCGGGCGCCTCGTACGGGCTGTCGATGCCGGTGAAATTGACCAATTCGCCGCTCCGCGCCTTGGCGTAAAGCCCCTTGGTGTCGCGGGCCTCGGCTTCGGCCAGGGGCGTGTCGATGAACACCTCGATGAACTCGCCGCCAGGTATCATCGCGCGCACCATCTCGCGTTCGGCGCGGAATGGCGAGATGAAAGCGGTGATCACGATCAGCCCCGCATCGGCCATCAGCCGCGCGACCTCGCCGACCCGGCGGATGTTCTCGATCCGGTCGGTCTCGGTAAATCCCAGATCCTTGTTGAGCCCATGCCGCACATTGTCGCCGTCGAGCAGGAAGCTGTGCCGGCCGAGCCGCGCCAGCCGTTTCTCGACCAGATTGGCGATGGTCGATTTGCCCGCCCCCGACAATCCGGTCAGCCACAGCACAGCGGCCTTCTGCCCCTTTTGCGCGGCATGGGTTTCGCGGCTGATGCTGATCGCCTGGCGGTGGATGTTATGCGCCCGCCTGAGCGCAAAGTGGATCATCCCGCAGGCCACCGTCGCGTTGGTCGATTTGTCGATCAGGATGAACCCGCCGAGCACGCGGTTGGGCGCCGCGCCGTCGACCGCATAAGGCTCGAACACCAGGTCGCTGTCGGTCGCCAGTTCGGCCACGCCGATCGCGTTCAGTTCGAGCGTCTTGGCCGCAAGATGATCGAGGCTGTTGACGTTGACCTGATATTTGGGCGGCTGGACCGTCGCGGTGACGCTCTGCGTGCCCAGCTTGAGCCAATAGCCCCGCCCGGGGAGCAAGTCCTCGTCGCCCATCCACACGATCGTCGCTTCGAACTGGTCCGCCGCTTCGGGCGGATCGCCGGCCGTCGCGATCACATCGCCGCGCGAACAATCCACTTCGTCGGCCAGCGTCAGCGTCACCGACTGCCCGGCCACCGCTTCATCCAGATCACCATCGCGCGTCACGATCCGCTCGACCCGGCTGGTCCGCCCCGACGGCAGCACCCGCACCGCGTCGCCCGGCCGCACGCGACCGCTGGCGATCTGCCCGGCGAACCCGCGGAAATCCTGGTGGGGGCGATTGACCCATTGGACCGGCATCCGCAACGCTTTGGCCGCGTCGCTCGCCGCGTCGATCGGGACAGTCTCCAGATGCTCGATCAGGCTCGGCCCGTCGTACCAGTCCATCGTGGTGCTTCGTGACGCGACATTGTCGCCGTGGAATCCCGACAGGGGAATCGCGACGACTGCGTCGATCCCGACCCCGTCCGCGAACTCGCGATAATCGGCAACCACCGCGTCGAATGCGGCCTGGTCATAATCGACCAGGTCCATCTTGTTGACCGCGAGCACGAACCGCCGGATCCCGACCAGGCTGGCCAGATAGCTGTGCCGCCGGGTCTGCGTCAGCACGCCCTTGCGCGCATCGACCAGCAGCACGGCCAGCTCGGCGGTCGATGCTCCGGTCACCATGTTGCGGGTATATTGCTCATGTCCCGGCGTATCGGCGACGATGAACTTGCGCTTTTCGGTCGCGAAATAGCGATAAGCGACGTCGATCGTGATGCCCTGTTCGCGCTCCGCCGCCAGCCCGTCGACAAGCAACGCGAAATCGAGCTTCTCGCCCTGCGTCCCGATCCTTTTGCTGTCGGCATCGAGGGTCGCCAGCTGATCCTCGAACAGCTGTTTCGAATCATACAGCAACCGCCCGATCAGCGTCGATTTGCCATCATCGACGCTGCCGCAGGTGATGAACCGCAGCAGTTCCTTGCTCCGATGCTGCTCGAGATAGGCCCCGATATCGGCCGCGATCAGGGCGTCGGGCGTGAAGCGGGTCATGACCATGCCCGTCCCCCGAACGGGTTCGCGCGAGCGGGCTGCGGCGAGTCCCCGTAGCCCATCAAAAATACCCCTCCCGCTTCTTCTTTTCCATGCTCGCATCGCCACTATCGCGATCGATCGCTCGCCCTTGCCGCTCGCTCGTCGTGGCCAACAGCATCTCGCGCACCACCGCCTCCAGGCTGGTCGCCTCGCTTTCGACCGCGCCCGACAGCGGATAGCAGCCCAATGTCCGGAAGCGGATCGATCGCATCACCGGCACCTCGCCCTCGCGCAAGCGGAAGCGATCGTCGTCGACCATCAGGATCAGCCCGTCGCGCAATACCGTCGGGCGCGGCGCCGCGAGGTAGAGCGGAACGATCTCGATTCCTTCGGCCATGATATATTGCCAGATGTCGAGCTCGGTCCAGTTCGACAGCGGAAACACCCGCATGCTCTCACCGGCCGATTTGCGCGCATTATAGAGCGCCCATAATTCAGGCCGCTGCTGCTTCGGATCCCACCGCTGCGCTGCGCTGCGAAAGCTGAAGATGCGTTCCTTCGCGCGGCTTTTCTCCTCGTCGCGCCGGGCCCCGCCGAACGCCGCGTCAAATTTGTGCAGGTCGAGCGCCTGTTTCAGCCCTTGCGTCTTCCACAGGTCGGTATGCAGCGGGCCATGGTCGAACGGATTGATCCCGCGCGCCTCGGCCTCGGGATTGCGGTGGACGATCAGCTCGATCCCCGGCTCCGCCGCGATGATGTCGCGCAGGCGATACATCGCGCGGAATTTCCATGTCGTATCGACGTGGAGCAGCGGGAACGGCAGCGGCCCGGGAAAGAACGCCTTCCTCGCCAGATGCAGCATCACCGCGCTATCCTTGCCGATGCTGTACAGCATCACCGGCCGGTCCGCCTCGGCGACGGTTTCGCGCAGGATATGAATGCTCTCGGCCTCAAGCCGGTCGAGATGATTGAGCCTATCCATCACACTGCCGCAAATTGACCATGACGCGGTGATGCCGTCCGGCGGGGGATAAGGAAAGCCCCAGGCCCCGCCGACGCAGATCATCGCGTCAGGCGGTGGCGCCCTCGATCGCGTCGATCAGCGGCTTCAGCCCGTCGCCATATTTCTTGTGGCGCTTGACTGCGGATTGATAGATCGGCTTGCGCACCTGGGCGACGCTGGCGGTCTTCACCGGCCGGTCCGAATTGTGGAAATCGAGGCACTTGTCGTCCCACTCGAGCCCGAGGAAATCGATCAGCCGCTTGGCCGCTTTCTCGGTGTCGGCGACGACGTCCTCATAGACCACGGTCGTCATCACGCCCTTCGGCAGCACGTCGTTCCAATGCGCCATCAACTTGGCATATTCGCCATAATAACGGCCCAGCTCGCCCAGGTCATAGCTGTGCGGCATGTCGTCCTTGAACAATTTGGTGAAGCCCGACAGGCAGGTGTCGACCGGATCGCGCATCGTGTTGATGATCTTCGCGTTGGGAAACAGCAAATGGATGAAGCCGACAAAGAAATAATTGGTCAGCAATTTGTCGGTGATCCGGGTCGCGCCGCCGACTCCTGCGGTGATGCTCTTCAGATAGGAGTTGGCAACCATCTCGAACTGCGCCGGAGTGATCTTCGCCATCATCTGCGGATAGCGCGGGATCGACGGGAAACGGTCGCGCAGAGCGGCCAGCGAGCGGCTGAGATATTTGACCTCGCCCGCGCCAAACACCTGCGGATGGCTCGCCAGGATCTGCTCGACCAGGGTCGATCCTGATCGCGGCATGCCGACGATGAACACCAGCCGTTCGTCTTGATTGCCGACAAAGGCGCGGTTGACGAACACCTCCTTGGGGAACGCCGCCTTGATCCCCTCGAAAAAGGCGAAGGTCTCGGATTGGACATAGTTCAGCTGGGCGCGCTTCAGCCGCCCGCCGATGACATAATGCTCGATCGCCCGGGCATGCTCGCCGCGGTCGTCGAGCGCCTTGGCATAAGCGAAGTGCAGCGGAACATATTGGTCCGCCTCGGGGTCGTCGGTGGCGTCGAAGATCGCGGCCATCCGCTCGACCAGTTCATCCTCTTTCGCAAAATCGACGAGGTCGTTGAGATTGGCATAAGCGCCATACATGTTGGCATTGAGCGACAAAGCGTGAAGGATTTCCGCGCGCGCCTCGTCGAGCCGTCCGACCGACTTCAGCGCCACTCCATAGAAATTGCGCGATTCGGCGTTTTCGGGAACGCGTTCGATCGCGTCCTTGAGTGCCGCGATCGCCTCGTCGTAGCGGTCGGTTTCGTGGAGCACCTGGCCGAGCACGGTCAGGCCCTCGGCGCTTTGCGGATCATCCTCGACAACCATCCGCGACGCTTGCTCCGCAGCGGCATGATTGCCGCGCTTGAGCTGGATCCGCGCGGTCAGGAGCAAGGTCGTCGCGTGGCGCGGCTGAAGCTTGAGCGCCTCACCGAGGATCCGCAGCGCATCGACATCCTTGTCCTTCGAATGATACAGCGCCGCCAGATTATTATGCGCTTCGATATACTGCGGTGACTGCGCAATCGCCTTTTTCAGCGCATGCTCGGCTTCGTCGGGCCGTTTGTCTTCCTTCAGCAGCGTTCCGAGATTATTATACGCTTCGGGATAGATTTCGCGCTGCGTCAGCGCGTCCTGATAGGCTTGCATCGCGCCGTCGGGATCGCCGGTCAGGCGCAGTGCATTGCCCAGATTGTTGAGCGCTTCGGCCATTGTCGGCTTGAGCTTCAATGCCTTGCGATAGCATTCAACCGCTTCGTCATAATCCTTCTTTTCGTAATGGATGATGCCAAGATTGTTGAGCGCCTGGACATTGTTCGGGTCGATCTCGACCGCTTGGCGAAGCGCGATCCCGGCGTCGGTCGCATGGCCGCGCTGACGAAGGATTTCACCAAGATTGGCGTGATAGCTTGCCGCTTTGGGCGCCAGCCTGATCGCCCGCTTGAGGCTGGCGACCGCTTCCTTGGGCAGGCCGAGCGCATTCAGCGTCACCCCGAGGATGTTGTGCGCGTCGGCGTGGGTCGGACGCGATTGGATGATCTGGCGGCAGACCTTTTCGGCCTGACGAAACTTCTGTGCGGTATAGAGCCGGCCGGCCATTTCGATCGCCTTGGCGGGCGAGACATTGACCCGGCCCTGTTGGGCCTTGGCGATGGCCTGGTCGATCCCCTGGGCGCGCTGGCCGGGCGCTGAGCCGTCGTTCGCGGCCGGGCTCGCGGGATTTGCGCTGGCCGCAGCTTGATTGGCGGGCTCGGCTGCGGTCCGGGTTTGATCGGTCGCGCCATTGGTCGGCGGGCTTGCGCTGGGGGTCTCGGCGGGCTGGGCGGCGGTCTTGATATTGGTCATTGGTCAAGCGTCTCGACAAAGGAGGGCACAAACACAGCGCGCAAACGCCAAGGCACAAACGAAAGAAGAGGGGATTTCTCCCCTCTTCTTCACGCTTATTCAAGTGTGAAAATAGCTTACATGCCCGAACCCGGACCGAAGGTGATTTCCACGCGACGGTTCTGCGGTTCACGCACACCGTCTTCGGTCTGAACCAGCGGACGATCTTCACCGAACGCCGAGGTCGAGATGGCGCCATCGGCGACACCGCGTCCGGCAAGGTAAGCCCGCGT
This sequence comes from Sphingomonas sp., assembly GCA_031427095.1. Classification (GTDB taxonomy): domain Bacteria; phylum Pseudomonadota; class Alphaproteobacteria; order Sphingomonadales; family Sphingomonadaceae; genus Sphingomicrobium. The sequence goes on along the minus strand of JANPMU010000152.1, from coordinate 87 downwards.
CGCGTCAGCACGGCGCTGCGACAGGCCGACGTTATACGCTGCCGAACCCGAGCGATCCGCGTGACCAGCCAGCATGACCTGGGCCTG
>JANPMU010000151.1:0-7218 GCA_031427095.1 Sphingomonas sp. | reverse complement strand
CGTGTTCTTCGACTGGGATAAGTCGGACATCACGCCGGAAGCGGCCGCCATTCTCGACAATGCCGCAGCTGCCTATGCGCAGACCGGCCAGGCCCAGGTCATGCTGGCTGGTCACGCGGATCGCTCGGGTTCGGCAGCGTACAACGTCGGCCTGTCGCAGCGCCGTGCTGACGCGACGCGGGCTTACCTTGCCGGACGCGGTGTCGCCGATGGCGCCATCTCGACCTCGGCGTTCGGTGAAGAGCGTCCGCTGGTTCAGACCGACGACGGTGTGCGTGAACCGCAGAACCGTCGCGTGGAAATCACCTTCGGTCCGGGTTCGGGCATGTAAGGTGCGTCCCGGGGCTTCGGCGCCGGGAACCACAGAAATAATCACGGCCCGGGGAGCGATCCCCGGGCCGTTTTTTTGCTTCCGTCGCGGTTTCGCACGATCCTGAACGATCCGCGCGCTGCCGCGTTGGAGCCATGATCATTCAGGAGATGACCATGCCCCGCCCCGCCCGCATCTTGCTGATCGCCGCGCTCCCGCTGCTATTGCCGGGTGGGTGTGACAAAGCTCCATCGCCCGTCGCAAACGAGGCTGGGGACATCGCGACTGCCAGCTCGCCCGCCCCGGCAGCGTTGGCGAAGGCGGACGGATCCAACGCGGGCGCGGTAACGCTCAGCGAAGATCCCAACGGGGTAATTATCAAGATCATGGCGACCGGATTGCCCGCTGGCACTCATGGGGTTCACCTGCACGCCGCTGGCCAGTGCGATGGACCGAAATTCGAAAGTGCCGGTCCGCACTGGAACCCGGCAGGCAAGAAGCACGGCCGGGACAATCCCGACGGCGCGCATATGGGCGATCTCGCCAATCTGGAGATTGGCGCGGACGGAAGCGGAAGCTCGACCTTTGCCATCGGCGGCACGCGTCTCAATGACGGCGCCAATGCCCTCGCCGATGCCGACGGCGTATCGCTCGTGGTTCACGCCAAACGCGACGATTACAAGACCGATCCGAGCGGAGATAGCGGCGAGCGCATCGCTTGCGCGGTATTGAAGGCGAGCTAGAATTTGGTTCAGCTTTGCCGTCTTAATGAAATAAACTCTAGCCGAGCGCGGCGGCAGCGCGCTCCTCGCAGGTCGCTTCGAGTGCCGCGATGTGCCGCGACGCATACCACAGCATGGCAAGAGTGAACGGCGGGACGACGTAGAGCGCGGCGATCCCGCTGGCCAGACTGCCACTGGCCTTGGCGACAGTTCCCGCTACGTAGGGGCCGAGTGCAAGCCCGACCATTGACGTGCCGAGGATCGCGGTGGCACCGGCGGTCGCGCGCATCCGCGGCAGCACGAGATCCTGCAAGGTCGCGACCGCGGCGCCGACCCAACAGCTTCCGACCAATTGGACGAAAGGCACCAGCCAGTAAAAAGTCCGCAAGTCGCCGGTGTTGAACATCCATGCGATACCCGGGAGAGGACCGACCGCCGCCGCCGCGCAGACCCACAAGCGACCGCCCGGATGGCGTTTGCGCAGTGCGTCGGCAATGAAGCCGCCGAGGATCACGCCGATCGCCGCCGCTGCCGCCGCGCTCCAGCCGATGATGGTCGAGACTTCCTGAGCCGCGGTCATTCCGCCGAGGAGAAGTGCAGCGTCAGTCGGCGCCGAGTAAAAGGTGCGAAGGACGTAAGGGGGCGTCCAGAAGCTGACCGCATAGGCGACGAAACTGATGCCGCCGAAGGCTGCGGTGAGCCCGATCGTCACCGGGGTTCCCCCCAGATCAGCCGATGGGTCGCGGCGTCGCGTGCCTTGAGCGACTGGGTCCAGGAATAGACCGCGTAGACGCCGAGGGCATAAGCCGCCCATTGCGCGCCATCCCCGGTCACTTGCCACAGCGCGAAGGCGACGGTTGCGGTCAGCATGAGCGCGATAAGGTTGGGGATCATCGCGCCGGGGATGCGCGACACCGACCATAAGGTCAGCGGCGGCAGGATCGCCGCGAGCTCCTTGCCGAATTCGCGCCACACGCCGGGGCGGACGATCGGGGACGGATTGCCGTCGCTTGCGCCGCGCAGCGGTTCCTTCAAGGTCCACAGCCATACCGCAACGAGCAAGCCGGGCAGGCCAACCGCCATGAACGCCGCCTGCCATGGAGCGAGGCCGAACGGCGCGGCGGCAGCGACCGGATAACGCTCGGCCCATTCGGTCAGGACGAACCCGCCGATCGGAAGGCTCAGGCCGGCGCCGATGTACAGTCCGCTGGCATAGATCGAGAGCGCGGTCGCTCGTTTTTCCTTGGGGAAATAATCGGCGATCATCGAAAAGGCCGCGGGTGAGGCGCTGGCTTCGCCGATGCCGACCCCGATCCGCGCCACGGCCAGCCCGGTGAAGCCGGTGGCGAGACCCGAGGCGGCGGTCATCGTCGACCACAGCGCCAACCCGATCGCCATCAGCCGCCCGCGATACCAGCTGTCGGCGAGCCGCCCGAACGGGATTCCGAACAAGGCGTAGAACACCGCGAACGCGGTTCCGTAGAGGAAGCCGAGCTGCGCATCGTCGAGCTTCAGGTCCGCCTTGATGCTCTCTGCCAGGATCGACAGCACCTGGCGGTCGATGAAGTTCAAGGCATAGACCAGCACGAAGACGGAGAGCGCATACCAGGCGTAAGCGGTGACGCGGTGGGCGGGGCGCGGCGTGGGCGCAAAGCTAGCAGCGGGGTCGGGGCGAGGACGGGGGTCGCTCGCCGCTGGGGGAGCGTCTGCGTTCGAGGTCATCCAGCCTCCTCTACATCATATGCGAGGCAGTCTGGGGTCGGCGCGGCCGCAGGGCAAGCCGCCGTGGTCAAAGATCAGCTGGCGCGCCGAATCACTTCAACGTCCGGCGTGTCGGCGATTCGCGAACCGCCTGATAATCGAGCGTAACCATATTGGCCGCGCAGGCCGAAATGACGACATCGGTCATGGTCCACACCGAACGCGCATTGCCGATGATGGCGGTGGCGAAATGCTTGCCCTTGGCGCAGTCGGCAATTGTCGCGCCGACCGTCAGGCTGCCCATGGTCAGGGTCAGCGGCTGATGCAGGCGGCGACCGCTCGACTGCCCGGTGGCGACGTCGCGCGGACTGCGCACGTTCGATACCCCCCAGGAAAAGGATTCGACTTGAATCGGTTCGACCTTCGCGGCCGATTCCCCGTCGACGCCCTCGAACTTGAGGTAATAATCCGAATGAGCGGCGATCGCGGCGCCTCCGCCGGTCGCGACGGCCAGCGCGAACAATGCCAGCGAGCTGGTGAATGATTTGCGGCGCATGCGAACTCTCCTCGATCAAGCAGTGATTCTGCCGAGCAGCACACTAACCCCGATCGCCACGCCGCGCGAGCGCGTTGCGTTAGCCGATTGTCAGTGAGGCGCGGCGTCGGGGCGAACCCGCTCGCGCGACACTATTCGGCGAGGACCGCGAGATCCTGTTCGGCAACCCGGCGCGCGGCGGTGTCGGCTTCGCGCACCAGGCGGATGGCGCGGGTGCGCGCGGCGCGATCGGCCATCGCTTCCCACGCCAGCTGGGCGCGGCGGCAGCGGTCACGGACATTGTCGAGCACGGCGCCGTCGGCGTTGCGTTGCTCTTCTTCGGCGCGGGCGCGGTAGAATGCGGGATCGTCATTCATTCGGGCGGGGGCCTCCTTGAGCCGGGTTGGAGGAGAGGGGAGGTGCAAGAGGGGAAGGTGCAAGAGGGGGTGGCGATCAAGTCGGCGCGGGCCGCGTCGGGCTTTGTTGAAAAACCGTTCGCGTCCCGCGCCTTCTCAAACGCGCGAAGCCTTAGTCGGCGGCGCGCAGATTGCCGGCGCTCTGACGGCCGCGCTTGTCGTCGGTCAGGTCGTAAGCGATGCGCTGATCGCGATCGAGCGTGGCCATTCCGGCGCGCTCGACTTCGCTGATGTGGACGAACGCGTCGGCGGTGCCGTCGTCGGGCGCAATGAAGCCAAAGCCCTTGTCGGCGTTAAAAAATTTCACGGTTCCGGTAGTCATGTTCTCATTCCTTCGATGAGCCCGGCCAGATGGCCGGGCAGGCGCCGAATGCCGGCGCCCTGTGCCGCCGCCGCAGGGAAAGAAGGATCTCGGGAGCCGCAAAGCACCAGGGGACCGTCGATTTGCGACTGTAGCAAGATGCATATGGGGCATGGCGCGGGAAAAAGTCGAATCGCGAAGCGGGCGCGCGGGCCGCTAGAGTCGCTAAAGTCGCACTGCTCACGCGCGCGAGGGCCGAGTGCCCGGTCGATATATCCGCCTGCGCGCGACTTGCGCGGTGGACGAACACGGGGTCCGCCGAGCCAGCGCAAAGAGGCGGAGTGCGGCCCCCGTTCGGCCCGGCTCGGGACAGGCTGCGCCTTTGCCAGGGACGAACAGAGCGCGCGCGGCGCCGGGCGGATCGAGGCTGGCATAATGACAGCATAACCGATTTGGTTCGTGTAGGAAAACTATCCCGAGCCGGGCGCCAATTTGGTATTGTGTCCCCGGACTTGGTGTCCCCGGAATTGTTCGGAATTCCCCGGAATTTCGTGTCCCCGGAATTTCCGGTGTCCCGGAATTTCGGATCGCGTCGTCGTGCCATACTTAGTCGAATCCCGGCTCACCCCATCGAGGGTAAGCAGCTTTGAGCGCCTCTTCAAAGTCACTTGTGTCATATTTGAGGGGGTGATCGATCTGGTCGTAACAGTCTCTAAGCCGTGTGCCATATGTCGTGTCCGGGCGAAATTCGTCCTTGCGAATCAGATGGTTTAGCAGCGCTTCCTGATATCGGTCGCCGTTAGGGAGGCCAGCGAGGTTTGTGTAATCGCGCATGATCATTTCGATAATGTATGCGATGAAACGATCTTCAGTACGGTCGTCTTTGATCAGGTAACGAAGGCTGCGCGCGATGCTGACCATCGTCCACTTCACGATACCAGGGCCATTTTCTTGAGATGACGTGTTTTTGAGCTGTATGGCCGGGGAATTTTCCGGACAGCATTCAATAGCTCGAAGCCATTCGCCATAGGCGTGAAAAACCTCATAGATGAGGTAGTGGCCAAAATTCGGAAACTCAGCGTTCGGATCGTAGTCGGGATGCGCCCTATCCATGGAACGCAAAAGTTTCTCAACAAGGATGTCGTAGTAGGGAAGCCACATATGTGACGATAATCCGTCGCGCATGGCGCTACGAACCATGATGTCGAAGAAGAAAATCATCACGTAAGTTGGGTCTTGGTGAAGGATTTGATCTTCCCACGGTTTGGAGGCGCTGATTGTCTGCCGATAATTGTCGATGTTGCGCTCAAGCAGGCGCAAAGGGTAGTTTCCGACTGGTCTCCAAACCTCCAGCTTTTCGGCCTCCTTGGCATCGGCAAATAACGCATGAATTAGCGGATTCTTAGGATCGATTACGAAGAAACAGCGATCGAGGTTGTCGTTCAAAAGAGTTTCGCGGCGTAGCTGGCTTTCCGGATGAGCCATCATCAGATCGAAGGCGCGGTCGCTGAAATCGTGGTCGTGTGTGCGAGTGTCCATGAGCTGGAGCGCAAAAAGTGGTCGCTCTAAAGCGATAAACTCAACCAGTCGCTCGTTGGTATGCAATACTCGCAAAATGCGCTGGGCTACCTCTTCCTTCTTGGTTGATTGCGACAAATTCGTTTCGAGCGGCTTCAGAGCCGTTAAACATCTGTTCGTTATTGTCTCTCTGAAGTGCCCCCATCTCGTGAGCTCGTTGTTTGGCGGCGCCGACATCGCCAAAAACGGATTCCCATGGAATCGAATGCGATCGCGCAGTTTTTGCAGGGGAAGCTGTCGTCCGGCGCACCGTGAAATTAGCGGGATGTGCGGCTCGACAAAGTCAACGAGCTCTGGAAAGCGCTTCTCGGCAACAAGCCGATCAACGAGCGATGCGAGCAGTGGGAGTTGACGTTGACCGATAGAGATGCGGCGCGAAAGCGCCGCGATATAGCTAAGCCAACCGAGGACGACGAGGAAGGCGAGCTTACTAGGCGTAAGTCCCTCGTCTTGCGGCAACGCAAACGGACCGCACCAATCAGCGCCGCAGCGTACGCCTACGACGTCGAATAGTAGCAGGTAGACAACGGCAACCAAGGTAACGGTTGAAGGAATCCACAACAACCATCCCTGAAGACGGAAGCGGTGGCGAACTACAACTGAAAATAGCGCGTAAACGGCGACGACGATTCCTAGGAATTGAAGGAAACCATCAATCGTCATCTACTTGGCCGCGATAAGGTCAGGTTGGCTCTCGTCTGAGCGTTTAGGCTTTCGCGGGCGCTGGAGATTTCCGGCTTCGCCGGCCTGGACCCCGGCCTGCGCCGGGGAACGGGTGCTGCGTTCTAGGAGCGGCTTGAGGTACTGTCCGGTGAAGCTCTTGGGGTTGGCTGCGACGACTTCGGGGACGCCCTCCGCAACAATCTCGCCGCCGTTGACCCCGCCGCCGGGTCCCAGGTCGAGCATCCAGTCGGCGGTCTTGATGACGTCGAGGTTATGTTCGATGACGACGACGGTGTTGCCCTGCTCGACGAGGGCGTGGAGGACCTCCAACAATTTTCGCACGTCCTCGAAATGCAACCCGGTGGTCGGCTCATCCAGAATATACAACGTCTGCCCGGTCGCGCGGCGCGACAGCTCCTTCGACAGCTTGACCCGCTGGGCTTCGCCGCCGCTCAAGGTGGTCGCCTGCTGGCCGACCTTGATGTAGCCCAGACCGACCTCGGCGAGCATCGCCATCTTGTCGCGGATGCCGGGGACTGCCTTGAAGAATTCGACCGCGTCCTCGACCGTCATGTCGAGCACGTCGGCGATGCTCATGCCCTTCCATTTGACCTCGAGCGTTTCGCGGTTGTAGCGTTTGCCGTTGCATTCCTCGCACGTCACATAGACGTCGGGCAGGAAGTGCATTTCGATCTTGATCAGGCCGTCGCCGCTGCATGTTTCGCAGCGGCCGCCCTTGACGTTGAAGCTGAACCGCCCCGGCTTGTAGCCGCGCGCCGCGCTTTCGGGCAATTGTGCGAACCAGTCGCGGATGTTGGTGAATGCGCCGGTATAGGTCGCGGGGTTCGACCTTGGCGTGCGGCCGATGGGCGACTGGTCGATGTCGATCACCTTGTCGCAATGTTCAAGGCCAGTGACCTTGTCATGCGCGCCCGCGATGACACGCGCGCCATTGAGGCTGCGTGCCGCCGAGGCGTAGAGCGTGTCGATGG
>JANPMU010000150.1:0-11839 GCA_031427095.1 Sphingomonas sp. | reverse complement strand
CGGCCGTTCGAGCCCGATCCGCAGCCAGTCGTCGACATTGGCGAATTCGTCGAACCCGGTGATTTCGCGCGCCTCGTAGAATGTGATCAGATTATTGACCCAGCCGAGCGTTGCGACATCGGCGATCGAATAATCGTCCATGATCCATTCGCGGCTGTCGAGCCGACCATCGAGCACCCCGAGCAGCCGCCGCGCTTCGGCGACATAGTGGTCGCGCGGGCGCTTGTCGTCGATCTCGCTGCCGGCGTACTTGTGAAAATAGCCCAGCTGGCCGAACATCGGACCGACCCCGGCCATCTGCCAGAACAGCCACTGGATGGTCTCGTAGCGCCGCGCCGGATCGGGGTCGATCAATTGGCCGGTCTTGTCGGCCAGATAGAGCAGGATCGCGCCCGATTCGAACAGGCCGATGGGTTTGCCGCCGGGGCCATCGGGGTCGATGATCGCGGGAATCTTATTGTTGGGGTTGAGCGAAAGAAATTCGGGGCTGGTCGTGCCCTCGTCGCCAAATTCGATGTGGTGGGCCTCGTAGGGCAGCCCGATCTCCTCGAGCATGATCGACACTTTGACCCCGTTGGGGGTTGCTTGCGAGTAAAGCTGCAGTCGATCGGGATGCACCGCAGGCCAGCGCCGTGTGATCGTGAAATCGTCAAGCGCGCTCATGCTGGTCTCCGCAGGGTCGAAGGGGAATGGCCGGTCCTGTAGGAGCGCCGCTGTGCCCGCGCAATCGACTGGCGGGCATGGCGCCGCGCGGATATGCTTTGGCGATGGAAGCACGCACCCCCGTGCCGGCGAGTGATTCGCACGGCCATCCGACCGGGACCGCAGTCGACGAGGTCCGGCTGACGACGGAGGCGATTTCGGTCAAGCGCGACCGGTTGCTGGCGTCATTGACGTTGATCGCCGGGATCGGGCTGCTGCTCGCTTTGCCGTTTGCCTTGCGCGCGGGTGCTGAATTTTTCCTTCCGGTGACGGCCGCGCTGGTCGTCGCGATCGCTCTTGTCCCGCTGCTCGAATGGTTTGAGCGGCGCGGTGTACCGTCGAAGATTGCGGCCGTGCTGTGCGTGATCATCTTCCTGTCGGTCGCGATATTCGCTTTGGCCTCGATCGTGCTTCCGGCGATCGACTGGGTCGCCTTGATCCCGCAGCGGATCGACCGCGTGCGTGATGCGCTCGAACCCTTGCTCAATCTTTATCAATCGCTCGAACGGTTCATCGACAAGACGGTTTCGCAGATGGCGTCCGCGCCTTCTACCGGTCGGACGGTGCGGATCGAAACCCCCAATTCGATGCTCGGGCTGATCACGGCCTCGGCGCCGCACGCCGCGATCCAGTTTTTCTTCGCGCTGCTGGTGATCTTCTTCTTCCTCGCCGGCTGGACCAGCATGCGCAAGTCGACGATCGTCAGCCGCGGCAGCTTCGAAGGGGCGCTGACCACGGCCCGGGTGATCCAGCAGGTGGTCGATGCGACCTCGACCTATATCGGCACCATCACCGTGATCAATGTCGCACTCGGCGCGCTGACTGCGGCGATCCTGTGGGGGCTGGGGATGGATTCGCCGTTGATGTGGGGCGGCATCGTCGCGGTGCTCAACTATATCCCCTATCTCGGCCCGATCGCGTCGGCATTGTTGCTCGCGTTCGGCGGGCTGATGACCTTCGGCGATCCGTGGGCCGCGCTGCTTCCCCCGGCGATCTTCATCGGCCTGCACCTGGTCGAGGCCAACGTCATCACTCCGATGATCGTCGGCAAAAGGCTGACGATCAACCCGCTCATGATCCTGGTCGCGTTGAGCTTCTGGGCGTGGGTGTGGGGGACAACCGGTGCGCTGCTCGCGATCCCGCTGCTGATCATCATCAAGACGGTGTTTTCGGCGGCGGGCACGCCCGACATCGCCGGTTTCCTGTTTGAAGACGGGACGCTGACCCATGTCGGCGATGAAGAGGACAAAGGCGACTGAAGCGGATATTGCGCTGTTTGGCTTGGTCTCGCGGAATGGCGCGGAACCTTATCCCCGCTTGCTTGACACCCAGAGAGGCCTGACCTAGTTGCCCGCCACCAAGAGCGCGCGGGTGTAGCTCAGTTGGTTAGAGCGCCGGCCTGTCACGCCGGAGGTCGCGGGTTCGAGTCCCGTCACTCGCGCCATTTTTCGATGTCGCCTTGGCTTCCGCGCCGATCGCGCTTTGCGCCGAACGCCAGCGGCGGTAGGCTGTTCACTTAATGACCGGGGCCACATCGCCATATATTTTGCTCGGCCTCAAGCCCGACGCGGATCGTGCCGCGATCGACGAGGCGTACCGGCGCTTGATCAAATTGCACCACCCCGACCGTTCCGGGGGCGATGCGACGCGCGCGGCGGAGATTAATTTCGCTTATGCCAGGCTCAAGCGCGCCGGTGAATTCAACCCCGACCGCGCTTCGGCAGCGGTCGATGCGGACATCGCCCGGCGCGCGGCGAATGCCCAGCCGCCGCTTCAACCTCCATCAAGACGTTCGCTGCTGTGGCCGGTGCTGATCATGGTCGTCGCGGTCGTTGCGATCACCAATTGCGAGCGGATCGTCGATTGGTCCGCAAATTCCAGCGCGCGGTCGGGCGTTTCGGCAGCGCCGCAACCGGGCCCGGTGATCGATCCGGTCCGCACGCGGTTGAGCGGCCGGTCCGATCCGGCGCTGGTCGCGCACGGGGTTGCGGTCGCCGCGACCCTCCTCGCGCGCAGCAACCCTGGCGTTGCGGGCAGTCGCAGCGAGGCATGCTTTGATCAATTGGACGCGGCGCCGGATCCGGACCTGTTCGATCGCTGTGTCGCATTCGACGATGCGGTGGTCGCCTTGACCGGGAGCGCCATGCTTGAACAGCAAAGCCCGTTCGGCTTGCCGGCGATGACCCGTCGTCACCTGCGCGCGGCACGATTATTATCGACCGATGACCAGGCCAGCCGGGCGCGGCTCGCGCGGATCCGGTCCGAGGTCGACGCCCTGATCGGGCGTCGCGCCTGAAACCCGATTATCTGGCCGCTGCGGCGGCGGGACTGGCGGCGGGACTGGCGGAGGACCCGGCGGCGCGCTCGGCGGCGCGACCGAGCGGGACTTCGTTCGCCATCGCTGCCGGTGTTTGATCGAGCGACCAGCGCAGGTTCGGCGATGCCTGGACCTTGTCGACATAGTCGCGATGCGGGGCGGCTTCGACCGCAGCCCGCGCCGCGGGACTGAACCGGAGCGCCACCCTTTTGCCGCTGGTTCCCGGCACCGTCGTGACCAGCGCGGCGAGCGGTCCCTGGACCAATGTTGCCTGATCGGTCCGTTCGGTCGTCAAGGCAGCGGCGCGCAGTGCGCCCGGTTCGGCTTCGCGACCGGCATAACGCTGCGCAAAAGCTGCGGGACGTCCCCACCCGCCGCTCCAGCGGTAAAAGATGTGCGTGCCGATCACGACCGCCTTGTCGAGGCTGGCGGCCCAATAAGGGACGACATAATCGGTGTGGTAATGGGTCGCGGTGCCGACCGGCGCATAGACGCTTCCGGCGAGCGCGGCTTGAGCGATCCGCCGAGCGTGCGCCATTCCGGCGATGCCCGGCCGACGCGCAAGCGCGCCATCGCAGGTGAAGGTGAACTGGCAGCCGGTGACCCGCTGCGAGCCCTGATAGACTACGCCACAGATTGACGACGGGTAGGCCGGGTGACGGACACGGTTGAGGACGACTTGCGCCACCGCCCGCTGACCGGCGTCGCTTTCGCTGCCGGCCTCGTAATACACCGCTTCGGCGAGGCAATCGATCGCCCGAAGGCGCGCATCGGCGGCGACCTTGTCGGTCTGGAACGGGCGCGCGGCCGGATTGGGGCCGGTCGCCAACGGAATTTCCTGATTGACCCTCAACGCCGTGTCGGGGGCGATGTCCCGCACCAGCAGCGGTTCGGGCGCAGGGGGAGCGATCATCGGCCGCACCATCGCATCGAGCCTGGCGCCAGTGTCGAGCCTGGCGGCGGATTGGCTCACTCCGGCAAGCGCCGCAGCGCTGGCGAGCGCCAGCGCGCCGCCGACCAGCACTTCGCGCGGAAGCGTGCCACACAGCCGCGCGGGCGAAATAAGAAGTGTCAAATAAGCCATGGGGAGCCCGGCGATATAGCGCCCTGATACGGTTTTTTCAATTCCCGGGCGGTTCGGGGCTCCGCCAGCGCCCGGTTTCCATCCACCGCAGCAGCGGCTTCAGCGGCACGATCCAGACCAGTCCGGTGACGAGGTAAAACAGGCTCTGGACGAGGATCGGCCAGCCTGAAATCGAATCGGCGAAGGTCGCGATGAGCACTGCCCATAATGCGATCAGCAGAAGAATTGCGAACACCCCTGCGGGCGTGCGCCAGTTGGGGTTCATGCGGGAAACCATTCCAGTCCATCGGGTGAGGCAAAGCCGTCAAGCGGCACGTCCCATGGCTCGCGGGGGAGCGCGAAGTCCACCCGCTGGATCGCCCAGCCAAGCCCGATGATCCGCGCCCCGTTCGTTCTGAGCTTCGCCAGCACCCGGTCATAATGCCCGCCGCCCTGCCCGAGGCGGGTGCCCGCCTGATCGACCGCGAGCAGCGGGACGAGGACCAGATCGGGCTCGACCTGGCTGGCGTGGCGCGGCGGCTGGGGAATTCCGTACGGCCCAGCCTCGGCGCAGTCGCCGACGCGAAAAATCATCGTCGATTCGCGCTCGGCAAATGCCGGAAGCGCAACGATCGTCAAATGATTGCCGGCCCAGTGCATCGCCATCTGCGGATCGATCTCGCTGCCGATCGCATGATAGCCGGCGACGATTCCGGCGCTGGTCATCAACGGCTCGAGGACACCGCAAAGGCTGGCCTCGAGCAGCTCGCGCTGGTCGGCGGCAAGCCCCGCGACGAACGCCCTGCGCCTGGCCCGCGCCTCCTCGCGGAGCACGGCCTTGGCTTTGGCGCTGGAAGAAGGTGACGGGACCACCATGGCCGTTTGCCGGAAATCCTCTGACGCCACAAACGTCAGGTGGGCGCCGTGTACTTCGGGCCAGGGCCCTAGCAGGGACAGCTCCCTAGGATATTTAATCGCCTCAGGGATGTTCAAGGCCTCGTACCGGGCAGAACCGTCAGTCCCTATCTAGGCGCGGACGGCGTCAGGCTCAAGGGCATCGGCAAGCGATTCGAGCCGCTGCGCCAAACTCGCGACCCGTTCGACCAGCGCGGGATCGGGCCGGGCAGGCGGCTCGGGCTCGGCTGCGGGGTCCGCGGCGCGCTTTTCGATGAGCTGGTCGGCGAGCAGGAGTGACGCGAACAGGAGTTGCCGCGCTTCGGACAAAGTGCCGAGTCCGGCAAGTGCTTCGCGGCTCTTGCCATCGACGAGGCTCGCGGCTTCGCGCAGATTCGCTTCCTCGCCGGCGCGGCAGCCCACGCGATAATTTCGTCCGGCAATGGTCAGCTCGACTTCGGCCACGCTCAGGCCCCGCCCGACTGGATCAATTGGTCGAGCTCGGAAATCGCATCGCGCACCTTCGCGCGAAGTTGATCGTCGCGGCCACGTCGCGCGGAGCCGCTGGCGAGCGACTGTTCGATTCGCGCGATCGCTTGCTCGGCGCGCGATAAAGCCTGGGTGAATCCGCCATCGTCCATTGTCGGGAGCCATAGCAGGATGAAGATGCGGGGCAAGCGGACACACGGTTGACGCTGCACCGCTCACCGGACAAAGACCCCATGCCATCGGCCCGCCGAGTCCGCGTGCTTGGCCGATACCGTCCCATGGAGTTCGCATGCAGCCGACCCAACGCCGTCTCGCCAATGCCGTTCGCGCGCTCTCGATGGACGCGGTCGAGGCCGCCAACAGCGGCCATCCGGGTATGCCGATGGGCATGGCGGATGCCGCGACGACCCTGTTCACACGCTATCTGAAGTTCGACCCGGCCGATCCCAAATGGCCCGACCGCGACCGCTTCGTGCTTTCGGCGGGGCATGGCTCGATGCTGATCTACGCATTGCTCCATCTCACCGGCTATGCCCGCCCGACGATCGACGACATCCGCAATTTCCGCAAACTCGGCAGCCCATGCGCCGGTCACCCGGAAAATTTCGAGCTCGCCGGGGTCGAATGCACCACCGGCCCACTCGGCCAGGGGCTCGCGATGGCGGTCGGAATGGCGGTCGCCGAACGCCATTTGAACGCCATCTACGGTGACGCTTTGGTCGACCACCGGACGTTCGTTATCGCCGGCGACGGCTGCCTGATGGAAGGCGTCAACCATGAGGCTGCCGGTCTTGCCGGCCATTTGAAGCTGGGTCGGCTGATCGTGTTGTGGGACGATAACCGGATCACCATCGACGGTTCGACCGATTTGTCGCGCAACGAGGATGTCGTCGCGCGCCACGCGGCGATGGGCTGGCACACCGTCGAATGCGACGGGATGGACGGCAATGCGGTCGCCCGCGCACTCGACGCGGCGATCGCCGATGCGCGTCCGTCGCTGGTCCGTTGCCGCACGATCATCGGCTATGGCGCGCCCAACAAGCAGGGCACTGCCGCGACTCACGGCTCGGCGCTTGGCCCCGACGAGATCGCGGCTGCCCGGATCGAGCTTGGCTGGCCGTCGGCGCCGTTCGAGATGCCCGCCGACGTTGCTGCGGGCTGGCGCAAGACCGGGCAGCGCTGTGCCGCAGAGCATGCCGCCTGGAACAAGCGACTCGCGGAGAGTCCCAGGCGCGCCGAATTTGAAGCGCGCATCGCGGGCACAGTCTCCGGATCATGGCTCAAGCCCCACCTCGACGGGCTGATCGCCAATCCGGTCAAGGTCGCCACTCGAAAATCGTCGGAAATGGCGCTGGAAGCGATCAATGCCGCGATTCCGGCGATGATCGGGGGGTCGGCCGACCTCACCGGATCGAACAATACCAGGACCAGGGGGCAGACGACGCTGACCGCCGCGAGCTATGACGGGACCTATATTTATTACGGCATCCGCGAATTCGGCATGGCGGCGGCGATGAACGGCATGGCGCTGCATGGCGGGGTGGTGCCTTATGGCGGCACCTTCCTGGTCTTCGCCGATTACGCCCGCCCCGCGATCCGCCTGTCGGCTCTGCAGGGTGCCAAGGTGATCTATGTCATGAGCCATGATTCGATCGGGCTTGGCGAGGACGGCCCGACCCATCAGCCGATCGAGCATCTCCAAAGTCTGCGGGTGATCCCCGGGCTTGACGTCTATCGCCCCGCCGACGCGATCGAGACCGCCGAATGCTGGGCCGCGGCGCTGGCCAGCGAAGGGCCGTCCTTGCTTGCTCTGTCGCGGCAGAATTTGCGCGCGGTGCGCACCGAGGCGACCGATGAAAACCTGTCCGCGAAAGGCGCTTACCGCCTCCGCCCAGCCCAGGCGGAGCGCAAGGTCATCCTCCTCGCCACCGGCTCCGAAGTCGAAATCGCGCTCGATATCGCCGATCTGCTCGAAGCCGAGGGTTTCGGCGCCGACGTCGTGTCGATGCCATCGACCGACCGCTTCGACGCGCAGGACGCAAGCTATCGCGAAGACCTGATCCCCGACGTCTCCAACAAATTGATCCTGCGCGTATCGATCGAGGCGGGCACGACCATCGGCTGGGAACGTTACACCGGCTTGCACGGGCTGCGCTTCGGGATCGACGGATATGGCGCTTCGGCCCCGGCATCCGACCTTTACAAGCATTTCGGCCTCACCGCCGAGGCGATCGCGCCTAAAATTCTGGAGGGACTGCGCAAATGACGAGAGTTGCTATCAACGGTTTTGGCCGCATCGGGCGGCTCGTCGCCCGCGCTATCCTCGAACGACCCGATTGCGGGCTGGAACTGGTCGCGATCAACGATCTGGCCGACGCCAAATCAAATGCGATGCTGTTCAAGCGCGACAGCATCCATGGCAAATTCCCGGGCGAAGTCAGCGCCGACGGCAATGATCTGGTGATCAACGGCACGCGCATCCACGTCACCGCCGAGCGCGATCCGGCGAAATTGCCCCACGTTGCCAACAAGGTCGACATCGCCCTGGAATGCACCGGCTTCTTCGCCGACCGCGAAGGCGGGCAGAAGCATCTCGACGCAGGCGCCAGCCGCGTCCTGATCTCGGCCCCGGCCAAGGGCGTCGACCTGACCGTGGTTTTCGGCGTCAATCACGACAAGCTCACCCCCGAGCATCACATCGTCTCGAACGCGTCGTGCACCACCAACTGCCTCGCCCCGGTCGCCAAGGTGCTCAACGATGCGATCGGGATCGAGCGCGGGCTGATGACGACGATCCACGCTTATACCAACGACCAGAAGATCCTCGACCAGATCCACCCCGATATGCGCCGTGCCCGCGCCGCCGGAATGTCGATGATCCCGACCACCACCGGCGCCGCGCGCGCGGTCGGCGAAGTGCTGCCTGAACTGAAGGGCAAGCTCGACGGATCGGCGATCCGCGTGCCTACTCCCAACGTCAGCCTGATCGACCTGACCTTCACCCCCAGCCGCGATACCAGCGTTGACGAGGTCAATGCGGTGCTCAAGGCGGCGAGCGAGAGCGGGCCGTTGAAGGGCATCCTCGCTTTCACCGATGAGCCGCTCGTGTCGATCGACCTCAACCATGACGCCGCAAGCTCGACCGTCGATAGCCTCGAGACCGCAGTGATCGAGGGCAAGCTCGTCCGGGTGATCAGCTGGTACGACAATGAATGGGGCTTTTCGAACCGGATGGTCGACACGGCGGCGGCGATGGCGAAATTGATCTAATTTTTCCCCCTCCCGCTCGCGGGAGGGGCCGGGGGAGGGCCTGTTTTCTCTTCGGAACCCGACATGCCCTCCCCTAACCCCTCCCGCTCTGGCGGGAGGGGAATCTGGAGAACGAATGACCAAGTTCAAAACTCTCGACGATCTGCCCGCCGACCTTGTCGGCAAACGGGTGCTGGTGCGGGTCGATTTCAACGTGCCGATGCGCGATGGTGCGATCAGCGACGACACGCGGCTTCGCGCGGCGGTCCCGACCATCGCCGAACTGAGCGATCGCGGCGCGATTGTGCTCCTGCTGTCGCATTTCGGGCGGCCGAAGGGGCAGAACCGGCCCGACATGAGTCTGGCCTTGCTTGTCCGCCCGCTCGCCGAACTGACCGGGCGCCCGGTGCGCTTTATCGAGGATTGCCAGGGGCCGCAGGCGACACGCGCGGTGACGACGATGATGGCCGGATCGATCGGGATCCTTGAGAACACGCGCTTCCATCTGGGCGAGGAGAGCAATGATCCCGACCTTGCCCGCGCGATGGCCGCGCTCGGCGATTATTACGTCAACGACGCCTTTTCCGCCGCGCACCGCGCCCACGCCTCGACCGAAGGCGTGGCTCATCTCCTGCCGAGCTATGCCGGTCGGGCGATGGAGGCTGAACTGGCCGCGCTCGAACAAGCGCTCGGCAATCCCCAGCGCCCCGTTGCGGCGGTGGTCGGCGGGGCCAAGGTGTCGACCAAGCTCGCCGTGCTCGGCCACCTCGTCGCCAAAGTCGATCATCTGATCATCGGCGGCGGGATGGCCAACACCTTCCTCGCCGCGCGCGGGGTTGCGGTCGGCAAGTCCCTCGCCGAGCATGACCTGACCGGCGAGGCTGAGGCAATCTTTGCCCGCGCCGAGGCGGCGGGCTGCACCATCCACCTTCCCTATGACGTCGTCGTGGCGAAGCAATTCGCGGCCAATCCGCCGGGCCTGCGCATTTGCAACGTCCATGAGGTCGCCCCCGCCGAGATGATCCTCGACGTCGGCCCGGCGGCGGTCGAGGCGCTCGGCGACATACTCAAGAATTGCCGGACTTTGGTGTGGAACGGGCCGTTGGGCGCGTTCGAAATCCCGCCGTTCGACGCCGCCACCGTGGCGCTCGCCAGGACCGCTGCGGCGCTGACCACCGATGGCAGCCTGGTTTCGGTCGCGGGGGGCGGGGACACTGTCGCCGCCTTGAACCACGCCGGAGTCGCCGCCGACTTCAGCTTCGTCTCGACCGCCGGCGGAGCGTTTCTCGAATGGATGGAAGGCCGCACGCTGCCCGGCGTGGCGGCATTGCGCCGATGATCACGATTCAGGCGATCGATCATGTTGTGCTGAGGATCGCCGACCTGGAGCGGGTCGCGGCGTTTTACATCGACGTGCTCGGGGCGCGCTGGGAAAAGAAGCAAGAGCGCGTCGGGCTCTACCAATTGCGCGTCGGCGCCTCGCTGATCGACCTTGTCCCGGTCGACGGTCATCTTGGTAGCCTCGGCGGCGCCGCGCCCGGCAAGGAAGGCCGCAACGTCGATCATATCTGCTTCCGGGTGCTTCCGTGGAACGGCGACGACATTCTGGCCGAGCTCAAATCGCATGGCATCGCGGGCGAAATCGTCTCGCGCTACGGCGCGCAAGGCGACGGGCCGTCGATCTATCTTTCCGATCCGGAGGGCAATGCCCTCGAACTCAAGGGGCCGCCGTGGGCGCCGGTCCCGTCACTGCATCAAGCCTAATTGAGGATCCGATTGATGAATGACCCGAAGATGATGGCGCAGGTCGCGGACGGCAAAGGCTTTATTGCCGCGCTCGATCAGAGCGGCGGTTCGACCCCGGGCGCGCTGAACGGCTATGGCGTGGGCGAGGATGCTTATTCGACCGACGCGCAGATGTACGGGCTGATCCACGCGATGCGGACGCGGATCATCACCTCGCCATGCTTCAACGGCGACAAGGTGATCGGCGCGATCCTGTTCGAAAAGACGATGGACGGGCAGGCCGACGGTCAGCCGGTCCCGGCGCTCCTGTGGCAGCGCGGGGTGGTCCCGTTCCTCAAGGTCGACAAGGGGCTCGAGGACGAAGCCGACGGGGTCAAGCTGATGAAGCCGATCCCCGACCTCGATGCCTTGTGTGAGCGCGCGGTCGCCAAGGGCGTGTTCGGGACCAAGATGCGCTCGGTGATCGAGCGCGCGTCAAGGAGCGGAATCGCGGCGATCGTCAAGCAGCAGTTCGCGGTCGCCGAGCAGATCGCCCGCCACGGCCTGATGCCGATCATCGAACCTGAAGTCTCGATCAAAAGTCCGCAGCGGGCCGAGGCCGATGCGATCCTGCTCGACGAGCTGACCAAGGCGCTCGACGCGCTGCCCGACGATCGTCAGGTGATGCTCAAGCTTACCCTCCCGGTCGAGGCCAACCTCTATGCGCCGCTGGTCGATCATCCGCGCGTGGCGCGGGTGGTGGCTTTGTCAGGGGGATTCACCCGCACCGACGCATGCCGCAAGCTGGCCGAGAATCGCGGCATGATCGCAAGCTTTTCGCGCGCTTTGCTGGCCGACTTGCGACACCCGATGAGCGACCAGGAATTCGACCATACGCTCGGCACCGCGATCGACGAGATTTACGCGGCGTCCACGGCCAAGGCGTAACGGCGCTAGCGGCTGAATTCAAAGGTGAAGCGATAGGGCTGGGGCTCCGGCTGAGCGCCCGCGAGCCTGCCCGGTGCGGCGGCGACCAGCGCGAGCTTGCCGCCGGCGACGGCAATGGGCACGCCCAGCGTCAT
This sequence comes from Sphingomonas sp., assembly GCA_031427095.1. Taxonomy (GTDB): domain Bacteria; phylum Pseudomonadota; class Alphaproteobacteria; order Sphingomonadales; family Sphingomonadaceae; genus Sphingomicrobium. Next base: position 318 of record JANPMU010000150.1, on the reverse strand, counting down.
CTCGCGCCGCACCCGGTCGCGGCCGATCTCGGCAAGGATCCGCACCTGCCCGGCCCAAACGCAGCGCGCGTTGATCGGGCAGCGGCTGTCTTCGACCAGCGCAATCGGGCGGACCAGCAGCGGTCCGACGTTGGCGGTCTGGCCGAAGCCTGCAGTCGGCGTGCCGGTCGTGGCCGGGGCAGCGGGGACGGTGACGCACGCGGCGAGCGCGAGCGCGGCGAACAAGGGGATGATGCGTTGCATTGGACGGATGCTGGCGCCAAGCTAATGAGCGCCCCATGAACAGGCTTGTACGACCATGATCCAGCGCTGGATCGC
>JANPMU010000149.1:0-4385 GCA_031427095.1 Sphingomonas sp. | reverse complement strand
CGAACGGCCCGGCGTCGGCGACGACACGCGAGAATGGCAGCCGCCGACATGGAACGGACGAAGCTCGCTGTTTCTGGCGACCAACCGCAACAAGGAAAGCGTCGCGCTCGACATCGACAGCCCGGAAGGCGCGGAAGCCATCCGTCGCCTCGCCGCCAAGGCCGACATCGTGGTCGAGTCGTTTCGCGGCGGGAGCCTCGACAAGAAGGGATTCGGATTCAAGGATCTCAGCGCAATCAACCCGCGCTTGGTCTATTGCTCGCTCAGCGCCTTCGGCTCGCACGGTCCGCACAGCGACCGGCCGGGTTATGACGCGTTGATCCAAGCCTATTCGGGGATCATGAGCATTACCGGCGAGCCAGGCCGGCCGGCGGTGCGCGTCGGCGCGTCGATCATCGACATGGGCTCGGCTCACTGGGCGGTGATCGGAATCCTCGCCGCGTTGCGCCTGCGCGACCAGACCGGCGAGGCTCAACTGGTCCAGACCAGCCTGCTCGAAACGGGCGTTGCGTGGATGTCCTATTTCGCCGCCGGTTACTTCGCGGACGGGACGATTCCCGGACCGAGCGGAACTCGCCATAGCGTCATGGCGCCTTATGAGGATTTCACCGCGCGTGACGGACTGATTTACATCGCCGCTCCGAACCAGGCATTGTTCGTCTCGCTGTGTAAGGCGCTCGGCCTCGACGATGCGGTCACCGATCCCCGTTTCCGCAGCAACACGGATCGTCTCGCCCATCGCGAGGCGCTCCACCAGATGATCGAGGAACGGCTGCTGACCCAGGACTGCGTGGCTTGGGAGACGCTGCTGCTCGAGCGCGGTGTGCCTTGCTCGCGGCTCCAGACCGTCGATCAGGTCGTCAACGATCCGCAAGTCGCCGCGCTCAATCTGATCCGTGAATTCCCGCACCCCGACATTCCCGATCACCGCCTGGTCGATCATCCGATCAGCTATAATGGGACGCGCGCGTTCCGCACCGATCCTGCCCCCGATCTCGGCCAGCATACCGAGGCGGTGCTGCGCTCGATCGATCTCGACCCGGGAGCGATGGCGGCGGCGTCCAGCGGCGGGCGGTCCGGCAAGGCCAGCGCCGCGTGAGCGAAAACCCTGCCTATGACGGACCGATCATCGACACCTTCCTCCACGGACCGTGGATCGGAGCGCCATCTGGTCCGGAGGTCCGTGCCGACCGGGTCGAGTGGATCGCCGACCCGCGCCTGCGCCGCGTCATGCAGACCTTCCGTCACGACCAGGGTGAGGAAAGCGGGACAGATTATCTCGCCATCCCCGACCTGCTCGCAGCGATGGACGCCGTCGGCGTGGCGCGCGGCATTCTGGCGACCAAAGTCTATTACACTGCCCCTGCAGAGTCGGTGAAGGCGCTCAATCGCCAATTTGCCGAGATGGCGGCGGCGAGCGATGGCCGGCTCAAGTGGATCGCGTCGCTGATCCCGCCCGAGCTCGGCGGGTCGAGTTACTGGGACGTGATGCAGAACACGCGATTGCTCGACGAACTCCCCGACCGGACGGGGCTGTGCGGGGTCCATATCACGCCCTCGCCATGGGGCATCCTGCCGAGCGATCGCTGGTTTTACCCGGCCTATGCCAAGTGCGTCGAGCTCGGCCTGCCGCTGTTCACTTATGTCGGCGCGCCCGGTCCGCTGTGGCCGATGGAGCTCAACAATCCGCGCCATCTCGACGAGGTCGCGCTCGCGTTTCCCGACCTGACGATCATCGCACATCATATCGGCGACCCGTGGACCGACATGTCGGTCCGGCTCGCGGCGCGGCACGAGCATTTCTACATCTGTACCTCGGCCTGGTCGCCCAAGGCCTATCCCGACCCGCTCAAGCAATTCCTTGCGGGAAAGTGGCACGGCGTGCGCGGGTGCGACAAGACGCTGTTTGCGTCGGACTATCCCCTGCTCGACCTCGCGACGGTCGTGCGCGACGCTCGCGCGCTGCCCCTTGATCAAGAGCGTGCCGAAAAATTCCTGTTCGGAAACGCCCAGCGACTCTTCTGGCAGGAAATCTGAGAAGGAACGGCGATGCATTCGATCAGCAGCGACATTGCGTGGAGCACGACCGATTCGATCACGGCGTTCGGCCGCGACCTGCCCAGTGAAATCCTCGGCCATGTCAGCTTCGGCGACATGGCTTTCCTCGAGATCACCCAGCGGATTCCGAACACTAATGAATCGCGCATGTTCAACGCGATGCTGGTGACGCTGGTCGAGCACGGCCTGACACCCAGCACGATCGCTGCCCGGCTCACCTATCTTGGCGCCCCCGAGGCGATGCAGGCGGCCGTGGCGGCGGGGCTGTCGGGCTTGGGCAGTGTCTTCGTCGGCAGCATCGAAGGGACGGCGCGGATGCTTTACGACGCGATGCCGCAGGCCGACCCGGCTGCGGATCTCGCGGGGCTCGCGGAAACCATCGTCCAGAAATTCGCCGACCAGCGCGCAATCCTCCCGGGGGTCGGTCACCCGTTCCACAAGCCGATCGACCCGCGCACGCCGCGGCTGATCCAGCTCGCCGCCGAGACCGGCTTCGACGGCCCCTATGTCGCGCTCGTCCAGGAAGTCGCGGCGGCCGCCGAGCGGCGCAAAGGCAAATCGCTGCCGGTCAATGCCACCGGCGTGCTCGGCGCGCTGTGTTGCGAAATGGGCTTCGACTGGCGCGTGTGTCGCGGGATTGGCGTGATGGCGCGTGCGGTGGGGCTGGTCGGTCACATCCTCGAAGAGGCTCGCAATCCGATCGCGCGCGAAATCTGGCTGCAGGCGGAGGACGCGGCGACGCAGCATCTTCGGCCGCAAGCCAAGACCGATTAGGCAGGAACTTCACATGTTGAACGATAAGGTCGTGATCGTGACGGGCGCGGGCCGCGGCATCGGCCGCGAAATCGCGCTGGAAATGGGGCGGCTCGGCGCGTCGGTCGTCGTAAATGACATTGGCACCTCGATTGGCGGCGAAGGCACCAGCGCCGAGCCCGCACAGCAGGTGGTCGACGAGATCGTCGCCGCAGGCGGCTCAGCGGTCGCCGACATCCACAGCGTCGCCGAATGGGGTTCGGCGCAGGCCATCGTCGCCACCGCGATCGACCGCTTCGGGCGGCTCGACGGGGTGGTCAACAACGCCGGCATTCTGCGCGACCGCTTCTTCCACAACATGGATCCCGAGGAATGGCGCGCGGTGATCGACATTCACCTCAACGGCAGCTTCTATGTGTCCCGCGCGGCCGCGACCGTCTTTCGCGCCCAGAATGGCGGCGCCTATGTCCATATGGTGTCGACCTCGGGGCTGATCGGCAATTTCGGCCAGGCCAATTATTCGGCGGCGAAATTGGGCATGGTCGCGCTGTCGAAATCGATCGCGATGGACATGGCGCGCTACGGCGTTCGCTCCAACTGCATCTCGCCATTCGCGTTCAGCCGGATGATCGGGTCAATTCCGACCGAGACCGAGGAGCAGCGCGCGCGGGTCGAACGGCTCAAGGTGATGGACCCGGCCAAGGTCGCGCCGCTTGCCGCATTTCTGATCAGCGATCAGGCGGCGGACGTGTCGGGACAAATTTTTGCGGTCCGCGCGAACGAAATTTTTCTGATGAGCCAGAGTCGGCCGTTGCGCGGGTTGCATGCCGGGGACGGCTGGACCGCCGAAACCATCGCCAGCCGCGCCATGCCGGCGATGCGCGGGAGTTTTTACCCGCTCGATCGCTCGCAGGACGTGTTCACTTGGGATCCGGTCTGATCGCGAACAAACAGGCGGCCCCGTTCCGCAAGCCGTGCGATCTCTGTCGAGTTCTTCCGTCGGGTGCTTTGATGTGCTAACCTGATGAGTGCATTCAATTTATTCGATTGTCGAATGCGCGAAGCGGTCTAGCGTTGCCGCTCCGAGACTTGAGCCGAAACGGCCTGGTCGGAAAAGCTATAACAACGAAAATAACGGGGGAATGCTTGTCATGACACGCCAATCACGGGGCATCGGGTCCGTCGCGACCGTTCTGGTCATGCTGCACTGCAGCACTGCTTTCGCGCAGACAGCGGAGCCCGCGTCGCCCGGTTCCGTCAACGAGCCCGCCCCCGTCAGCCTTCCAGCCGAACCCGCCGCGAGCAATGAGACCGCCGGCGGCGACATCATCGTCACCGCCCAGCGCCGCTCGGAAAGCCTCCAGCGCACCCCGGTCGCGGTTTCGGTCGTCGGCAGCGAAGCGCTCATGAAAAAGGTCATCACGTCGCAGGCTGATCTCCAGTCGGCGGTTCCCGGCCTGCAGGTCAAGGCTTCGCAAAGCTCCGACCAGCTCAACTACGTCATCCGCGGCCAGTCGCTCGACCCGTTCAGCAGCGTCCGTCCCGGCGTGTTGCCATATTTCAACGAAGTCCAG
>JANPMU010000148.1:0-2433 GCA_031427095.1 Sphingomonas sp. | reverse complement strand
GGGGGCAATGCCGGGGCGGTGCTGGGCACGGCGCTGGCGATCAAGATGGTGGCGTACATCGGGGTCGCGCCGATCGTCGGGGCGTTCGCCGACCGGCTGCCGCGGCGCGGATTCCTGGTGGCGATGGACATGGTCAGGGCGACGGTCGCGCTGTGCCTGCCGTTCGTCGACCAGGTGTGGCAGATCTATATTTTGATCTTCCTGCTCCAGTCGGCATCGGCGGGATTCACCCCGACCTTTCAGGCGACCATCCCCGACGTGCTGCCCGACGAGGCCGATTATACCCGCGCCTTGTCGCTGTCGCGTCTCGCTTATGACATGGAAAGCCTGCTCAGCCCGATCCTCGCCGCAGGGTTGCTGACGCTCATCAGCTTCCACTGGCTGTTCGCCGGGACGGCGGTCGGGTTCGTCGGTTCAGCGCTGCTGGTGGTGTCGGTGATGCTGCCGCGCTCTCCCGCCAAACCCCGCACCGGGGGAATTACCACGCGCACCACGCGCGGCTTGCGAATCTATCTTAAAACACCGCGGCTCAAGGGGCTGCTCGCGCTCAGTCTGGCGTCAGCGGCAGCGAGCGCGATGGTGATCATCAACACGGTCGTCATCGTGCGCGGCCTGCTCGGGCTCGGCCAGCGCGAGGTGGCGCTGACGCTGGCGAGTTATGGCGGCGGGTCGATGCTTGCCGCACTCATGCTGCCGCGCCTGCTCGATCGAATCAGCGACCGCACGATGATGATTGCCGCCGCCGCCGCGCTGACGGTCGGCCTGGGCGCGCTGGCCGGCCTGTTCGCGGCGGGCGCGATCCTGTGGTCGGTGGTGCTTGGCGGCTGGTTCGCGCTCGGCATCGCTTATTCGATGAGCGTCACCCCGTCGGGACGGTTGCTGCGCCGGTCGGCCAATGCCGAGGATCGGCCGGCGCTGTTCGCCGCGCAATTCGCGCTGAGCCACGGCTGCTGGCTGTTAACCTATCCGCTCGCCGGACAGATCGGAGCGCGGATCGGACAAGCGGCGGCGTTTGGAACGCTGGCCGTAGTCGCGGGCGCGGGGACTGTTGCCGCCTGGCTGCTATGGCCGGCGCGCGATCCCGACGTGGTGGCGCATCGCCATGACGATCTGCCGTCCGATCACCCGCACCTGCGCGAAGCCCATGCCGTCGACCCCTACGGGACGCATGGTTTCGTGATCGACGATTTCCATCCGCATTGGCCGCGACCGGGCTGACCAGGGTCGGTGACGGCGATCACAGCGCGACCCGCGCGGTGAGCCGGATGTCGCGCCCGGCCAAAGGGGCATAATCCTTCAACAGGCTGGCATGGCGGCGGGCGACGACGTCGAAGATATTATTGGCGCTCAGCGACAGGTTGAGCTCGGGCCGATCGCCAAGCGGCTGCCAGTCGAGCGACGCATTGACCAGGGTAAACCCCGCTGTCGGGGTTTCGAGCGCGGCGTTGCGGTGCTGCGCAAAGCTGCGTTCGACCTCCAGACGGCCACCGAATTTGCCCGCCTTGCCGGTCAACCCGCCGAGCAAGCGCAGCGGCGGGATCTGCGGCGCGGGGCCGAAGTTGCGGACCGTGGCGCGAACCGCGTCGCCGATCAGGTCGGCAGTCCAGTCGATCCCGAGGGCGCGGCCAAGCCCAGCCTGGGCATCGAGCTCAAAGCCGACATAGGTCGCGCGGCCCTGGCGATATTCGAACAGCGGCAAGCTGTCGCTGATCTCGCCGGTCGGCACCTGGTAGATGAAATTGGTGAACTGGCTGCGATAGACCGTCAGCCCGAATTTGACCGGTCCATTGCTGTGGCGCAGGCTGGCTTCGGCGCCGAGGCTGCGTTCGGGCTTGAGATCGGGGTTGCCGCGTTCGAACGCCTGGGTTCCGGCGTGCGGGCCATTGGCGAAAAGTTCGTCGATCGCCGGGGCGCGGACCGATCGCGACACATTGAGCCCGAGCTTCCACTGGCGCGCGACCGCATAGGTTCCGCCGGCCGATAGCGACACGGTATTGAAGCGGCGCTTCAGATCGGGATTGCCGATGACCGGGTCGGCGGCGGCGCTCAGGCGGGTCTGCTCATAGCGCGCGCCCGCCTCAATCCGCAGCGGCCCGCGTGCGTAATTCTGGACCGTGAACAGGCCGGACTGGCGTTGGCGACTGGTCGGGAGGAATTTCTCGTCGCCCGCGATCGAGACTCGCTTCGCTAGATATTGCACGCCGCTGCCGCCGCCCCAGCCCGAGCGGTCGGACTGGACCAGTTCGCCGCGCGCTTCCCCGCCATTGGTGAAGAAGCTGCTGGCGATGGCGCCGTCGGGCTTTATCTCGTCGTGATGGTAGCGGGCATAGCCGCCGCGCAGGCGGACTTCGGAAAACAGCCCTGACAGCGGGACTTCGGCACGGGCGTCGTAGCGGGTCTGTTCGACATCGAGGCGCGGAGCGTCCGCCGCGA
>JANPMU010000147.1:0-2123 GCA_031427095.1 Sphingomonas sp. | reverse complement strand
ATCGACTTGCCCGCGCCGGTTTCGCCGGTGAGCACACCGAGCCCGGTTTCGAAGTCGAGGTCGAGCGTGTCGATCAGCACCACGTCGCGGATGACGAGCTGCCTCAGCATGAGCGGACCCCCGTCCGCCGCGTCAGCTTTGCGGCGCGTGCCGCTGGATCAGGTCGTAGCTGCGCTTGTACCACTTGCTGCCGGGGTAGTTGGCGCTGAGCACGGCCGCCGCCTTCCTCGCTTCGGCGGGAATACCGAGCGCGAGATAGCATTCGACCAGCCGCTCGAGCGCTTCGGGGGTGTGGCTGGCGGTTTGGTAATTGTCGATCACGGTGCGGAAACGCGAGGTCGCGGCGAGCCAGTTGCCCTGGCGCTGATAGAATCGGCCGACTTCCATTTCCTTGCCGGCGAGATGGTCGTTGATCAGGTCGAGCTTCAACCGCGCATCGCTGGCGTAGCGGCTCTCGGGGTAGCGGCGGATCAGTTCGCCGAACGAATCCGACGCCTGCTGGGTGATCTTCTGGTCGCGAGTGACGTCCTCGATCTGCTCGTAATAGCTCATCGCGATCAGATAATTGGCGTAGGGCGCATCCTTGTTGCCAGGATGGATCGTCAGGAAGCGGTTGGCCGAGCTGACCGCGTCGGTATATTGCTTGGACTTGTAATGGCTGAACGCGCTCATCAGCTGCGCGCGGCGGGCCCATACCGAATAGGGATGCTGGCGCTCGACTTCGTCGAACGCCTTGGCTGCATCGGCATAGCGACCGCGGTCGAGCCACCCCTTCGCCAGCGAATAGAGCGTGTTGACGTCGCGCGCGACATAAGCGGTGTCCGACTTGGACTTGTTGCGGGCGCAACCGCTGGCGGGAAGGACGAGGGCACAAGCAAGCGACAGCGCCGCGATACGGGTCAGTTTCGACATAAGTCCCTCAATAGCGTGCACCCGGCATTAGGCCAAGCGCCAGTTAACCCCAGCTGACCCGAATCCGGCTCAGGCCGCCGGAGCGTCCGCCGTTTTTGAATCGTCGGTGTTCAGGAAGCTGTCCGGCTTGACCCCCAGCCACACCAGGATCGGCGACGAAATATAGATCGACGAGTAAGTGCCGATGAAAATGCCGAGCAGGATGGCAATGGTCAAAGTGAAGATCACCTGCGGCCCGAGAATCAGCAGGACCGCGAGCGCGAGCAGAATCGACAGCGACGTGACCATCGTCCGTGACAGCGTTTCGTTCAAGGACAGGTTGAGCAGCGGGACCGTCGCCATCTTGCGATATTTGCGCAAATTTTCGCGGATCCGGTCATAGATCACGACCGTATCGTTCAACGAATAGCCGACGATGGTGAGGATCGCGGCGACGACGTTCAAATCCACCTGCAGCTGGGTCAGCGAAAAGAAACCGAGCGTCATCGACACGTCGTGGAACAAGGTGACCAAAGCGCCGACCCCGAACTGCCATTCGAACCGGAACCAGATATAGATCGCGATCCCGAGCATCGCCAGGATGATCGCCAGCGCACCATCGCGCGCCAGTTCCTCGCTGACCTTGCCCGAGACCGATTCGCCTGCGGCGACTTTCGCGCCCGGATAATCGCGCTGGATGAAATGGCGGACCTGGGTCACCACCTGGTTGGCCGCTGCCTCGGGCCCATCGGGCTTGGGCAGGCGAATTTGGTAGGTGCGACCGTCGCCGAATTCCTGGATACTCGCCTCGCCGACCTTCAGCGAATCGATCCGCCCGCGCAGATCCTCGATGTCGACCGGCCGATCGAACGTGACGCGGACCACCTGTCCACCGACGAAGTCGATGCCGAGGTTGAGCCCGCGCACCCCGACCAGCACGAGGCTTGCGACGGTGACGAGGATCGACAGCACCAGCGCGACATTGCGCCAGCGCATGAAGTCGATGTTGGTATTGTCGGGGACGAGTTTCAAAAGGAACATGGCGGCCCTTAAATATTAAGTATGCGCGGACGCGAGCGCTTGACCCACAGCGCGACCAGCATCCGCGTAAAATTGACCGCAGTGAACACCGAGGTGATGATCCCGATCATCAGCACCACCGCAAAACCGCGGATCGGCCCCGAACCGAAGTAGAACATCAAGGCGGCGGCGATGACGTTGGTGATGTTGGC
>JANPMU010000146.1:0-3825 GCA_031427095.1 Sphingomonas sp. | reverse complement strand
ACCTGGTGATCTGCCATCTCGACGAAGGCGCGACGCTCAACATGGAGCTGACCGCCGATAGCGGCAAGGGCTATGTCCCCGCCGTATCGAACCGTCCGGTCGATGCGCCGATCGGCCTGATCCCGATCGACTCGCTCTATTCGCCGGTGCGCCAGGTCAGCTACAAGGTCGACAACGCCCGGATCGGGCAGGAACTCGATTTCGACAAGCTGAGCCTGACGGTCGAGACCGACGGCACCGTCACCCCGGAAGATGCGGTCGCCTATGCCGCGCGTATCCTCCAGGACCAGCTGGCGCTGTTCGTCCACTTCGAGGACGCCGCTCCCACTGGCACCTCGCCGATGATCGGCATGGCGGTTTCGGCGCCGGTCGACGAGAGCGACACCAACCAGCTCAACCGCTACCTGCTCAAGAAGGTCGACGAACTGGAACTGTCGGTGCGTTCGGCCAATTGCCTCAAGAACGACAACATCATCTACATCGGCGATCTGGTCCAGAAGACCGAGGCGGAAATGCTCCGGACCCCGAACTTCGGCCGCATGTCCTTGAACGAGATCAAGGAAGTGCTGGCGAGCATGGGGCTCCGGCTGGGCATGGACATCCCCGGCTGGCCACCCGAGAATATCGAGGAAATGGCCAAGAAGCTCGAGCAGGAATTGCTCGGCTGACGAGCCACTTGCCAAGTGCGTTCAAGATCAGGAGGGCCGTCCCGCAAGGGGCGGCCCTTTTGTTCGAGTCTATTCCGGGTCATCCATGAGGTGGCCGAGCGACCGTGATCGTTCGGAAGGCTCTGCGCTTCGGATAGCTTCGAGAGTGGAATCATCGAGGTCCTTCACGTCCAGAGCCTGACGTTCTCGGCGCAGGAGACGCTGATATTCCTTGAGGGAAAGCATCACGACACGCGTGGTGCCATGGCGCTGGATACCCACCGGAAGCAACATCGCTTCATCGGTGGAATAACCAAAATTTTCCCGCAACCTCCCTTACCGGGACCGTCAATAGCGGTTCCGTCATGCTTGTGCTCCTCGACTCCCCGCTGCCGCAATAGGCAGCCTACCGCTAATCTGAAGTCGTGAAATTCAGCCTTTGAAGGATTCACGATGATAGGCGAGAAAAACGGGATGTGGGCGAAGGTCTTCACGGTCTGGCAGTCGGAGAAGACGGTTCGCGGGGAGCATTCGCCGAGCTGCCTCGGGAACCAGATTCGTTGCGACCATCAGCCGATAATCGTCGTTGATCGCGAGCAATCCACGGTCGAACATCCAATGAATCGTGCTGGATAAGGCGATGCCGTTTCTGACGCTGTCGGGTCCTCGGTCCGCAACCGGTCGAATGTGCGCGGCTTGGACCTCCGAGCGCCCGCCGCCGTTGATGATTTTGAGACCCGTGACTGCACAGGTGTCTTGGTAGGCGGATTTTACTGCGGCGGTGAACGCACGGTCCCGGAATGGCCGCGAGACGAGTTGCTCGACGATGCGGCGATCCTCGTCGAACGGGCCATCGTAATGAAAGGGCGCGGCTTCCTCGGCAACTCTTGCTGCCAATGGCTCCTCGGCGATGTCAGGAGCTGGTCGAGCCCGCGGATCGAGGCCGATCACATGGCCGAAGCCCGCGCGCCAAATCAGGTCATACTCCCGATCTGGCAAGACTCGGACGGCGCGTCCGAATGCGCCCTTATTGGTTGACCCATCGCCTTTGCGAAGCGCGGTCTCGTAGTAATGCAATCCCTCGCTGAACGGCACCGCTCGCGTGAACTCAAGGTAACACGAGACTTCAGCATAAAAATGGTCGGCTCTCACAGTGTCGGGAACGATGCGGTCAACACGAGCGGTCGCGAAATAGGCCTGCCGTCCGCCCGTCTTCATGAGATCGGCGGATGGTCGGCGCGGCTCATAATAGATGATCCAGTCGCCGACCGCCTGCTCGGCTTGTCGGAGGTAGGTGCGAGGGAAGTGATAGCGTTGTTCGGGAAGGTCGTCGTAAGTCGGCGAGACTTTGGTCGTGAAAATTGCCTTCGCCATTCCGACCTCCTTTCGTCAGAAGCTACGAGCAAAAGCACTGCCGAACAAGCTCAATTAAAAACCAAATCGGTTAATTTTCTTGACATCGTGGCCGCGTCTGACTAAGCGGACGGCTTGGGCGGGGGCGAGCGATTAATGGCAAAACCGAAGATTGCGCCGTTGTGGCAACAGGCGTTTCTCGATGCACTGGCGCGGACCGGGAATGTCCGCATCGCTGCGGCCGAGGCGGGGGTGGATTATACCAGCGCTTATGCGCGGCGGCAGCGCGATGCGGGGTTCGCTGAGGCGTGGGCGGGGGTATTGCGCGAGCAAGAGGCGGGGGAGGAAAGCGAATACCCCCTCTCCCCGCTCGCCTGCGGCGAGTCGCCCTCTCCCGCGAAGGGGAGAGGGGTTTTGGCGGAGGAATGGGTGATGCGCTGTTCGACTTCCGGCGCCTCGCAAATCGTGCGGGCGGGGGCGGGGCGGTGGTCGGCGGTGCGCGAGACGCGGTTCTTCGTCGCGCTGGCCGAATGCGCCAATGTTCGCCGCGCGGCCGCAGCGGCGGGGGTTTCGAGCCAGGCGATTTATGCCCGGCGATTGAAAGATCGCAATTTTCGCGCCCAGTGGGATGCGGCGATCGAGGCCGGCAAGGCGCGGCTGGAGACCTATCTGATCGAAGCCGCCGACCGGACGTTCGATCCCGAAACGCTGCCGGTCGGCGACGGCCTGCCGCGAGTCAGTGTGGCCGAAGCGCTCGCCATTCTCCGGCTCAAAGGGGGCTCGGGCGCGGCGGCGAAGGGCGGCCACGACGAGCGGGAGGCGGACGATGGCCAGCAAGAGTATCAGGAGGCGTGCCAGCGGGTCGTCGCCCGGCTCGAGCGGATGGGCGCGCGCGACCGCAAGGATCGGCTCGAAGCGGGCTGGTCGGAGGTCGACGGCGAGATGGTTCCGCCGGGCTTCCGGCCGATCGCCGAGGCGGATGGTCCAGCGGCCGGGTCTTGACTTTATGCGGGCATTCGGCTTGAGCAACCGCCGACCAGGCGGGCCTGTGGCTCGCTGGCTTTCCAGCTTCAGTCTGGGTTTTTTCCAGCGTCAGTCCGGGTTCCGGCTTGCGCGGGAATGACGAAAAGGTTGTGAGCGGCCACCTCAAAGTGCCGCCTGGACTGGGGTTCCTGATACGGCCCCATTACGAACGAAGGAATGAACCATGCGCCATCGTAACGCCCATCGCAAACTTCAGCGGACGAGCAGTCATCGTACAGCGCTGTTCCGCAACATGGCGGCGGCGCTGATCAAGCATGAGCAGATCACCACCACGCTCGCCAAGGCGAAGGAGCTTCGCCCTTATGTCGAGAAACTGGTGACGCTGGCCAAGAAGGGCGGGCTGTCGAACCGCCGCCTGGCGCATTCGCGATTGCTCGACGATGCCCAATTGATCAAATTGTTCGACGTCATCGCGCCGCGTTACGCGACGCGCGAAGGCGGCTATTGCCGGGTGGTCAAGGCCGGCATCCGGATGTCCGACGCGGCGTCGATCGCGATCATCGAATTCGTCGAGCGCGACGTCAGCGCCAAGGGCCAGGATTCGGGTCCGGTGATGAGCGAGGAACTGGAAGACGCCTGACCGCGCCGGAATTGAACAGACGGGGGCGCGGCTGCGAGGCAGTTCGCGCCCTTTGTTGTGTTCAAGCAGTGTGCAAGGAGCTGGCCATGCGCTCGACCGCTTGGCTTGCCCTCCGGTCGCGGCCCGCTCGCGATCCCGGCGAGCGTGACCGGATTGCCATGAGGAGGACAGAATGAGCATTACCGGCAGGTGCCTGTGCGG
>JANPMU010000145.1:0-3420 GCA_031427095.1 Sphingomonas sp. | reverse complement strand
GCGCGGGCGATTGCCGGCTTGCCCGCCGAGGTGGCGGCATGACTGCCGTGCCGGGCGAAACCCGCGAACCGAGTGGCTTTACCCGCCTGTTGATCGATGTGGCGCCGCTGATCGTCTTTTTCGTCGCCAATTATGCCGCCCCGGTGCCGCAACCGCTAAAGATTTTCGTCGCGACCGGGGCATTCATGGTCGCGATGGTCGCGGCGATGCTGCTGTCGCAGATCAAATATCGCCGGATCTCGCCCTTGCTGTGGTTTTCAGGGGTGATGGTGGTGGTTCTCGGCGGGCTGACCATCTGGCTGCACGATGAAATTTTCATCAAGATGAAGCCGACGATTTATTATCTGGTGGTGTCGGCGCTGTTGTTCTTCGGGCTTGCGACCAGGCGGCCTGTGCTGAAGTCGGTGCTGGGGTCGGCCTATCCCGGTCTCGACGTCGCGGGCTGGACCAAGCTGACGCGCAACTGGGCGATCTTCTTCTGCGTGATGGCGGTGATCAACGAGGCCGTGTGGCGCACCAGCACGACCGACTTCTGGATCGCGTTCAAGCTGTGGGGCATGCTGCCCCTCACCTTCCTGTTCGCGGCGTTGAACGTCCCGATGCTGATGAAGCACGGGCTGAACAAGGACGAGGCGACCGAAGCCTCCGAACCCGCGCCGGTCGAATGAAAGCCGTCACTCCCGCCGAGGCGATCCTGTCGATCCGGGGATTGCGCAAAGCCTATGCCAGCGGGACCGAGGCGTTGAAATCGGTCGATCTCGACATTCGCCGGGGCGAGATTTTCGCTCTGCTGGGTCCCAATGGCGCGGGCAAGACGACCCTGATCAATATCGTCTGCGGGATCGTCACTCCGAGCGGCGGGCAGGTGCTGGTCGACGGAAAGGACCACGCGCAGCATTATCGCGCCGCGCGCTCGCGGATCGGGCTCGTGCCCCAGGAACTGACCACCGACGCGTTCGAAAGCGTGTGGGCGACGGTCAGCTTCAGCCGCGGATTGTTCGGCAAGCCCAAGGATCCGGCCAGGATCGAGAGCCTGCTCAGGCGGCTGTCGCTGTGGGACAAGCGCAAAGCCCGGATGATGGAGCTGTCGGGCGGAATGAAGCGGCGGGTGATGATTGCGAAAGCGCTGAGCCACGAGCCCGACATCCTGTTTCTCGATGAGCCGAGCGCGGGGGTCGATGTCGAGCTTCGCCGCGATATGTGGGACATCGTGCGCAAGCTCAGAAATGACGGAGCGACGGTCATCCTGACGACCCATTATATCGAGGAAGCCGAGGCCATGGCCGACCGCGTCGGGGTGATCAGCCGGGGCGAATTGATCGCGGTCGACGACAAGAGCGCGCTGATGGCCAGAATGGGCAGGAAGATGCTGAAGCTGACGCTGATCGAGCCGCTCGAGGCGGTGCCCGAGGCGCTGCGCGAATTTCCGCTGACGATCGAGGATCAGGGGCATGTGCTGGCCTATATGTTCGACAGCAATGCGGAGCGGACCGGGGTGCCGACCCTGATCCGGCGATTGTCCGAGGCAGGGATCGCGTTCAAGGATCTGTCGACCCACCAGTCGAGCCTCGAGGATATCTTCGTCGAGCTGGTCGGGGAATCGCGGGCAGCCGCGGCGTGAGCAATTTCAACGGCGTCGCGGCGATTTACCGGTTCGAAATGGCGCGCTCGCTGCGGACCTTGTGGCAGAGCCTGGTCGCGCCGGTAATCACCACCGCGCTGTATTTCATCGTGTTCGGATCGGCGATCGGATCGCGCATGACGGCGATGGACGGGGTCAGCTTCGGTGCCTTCATCGTCCCCGGACTGACCTTGCTTTCGGTGTTCATGCAATCGATTTCCAACGCCAGCTTCGGGATTTATTTTCCGAAGTTTACGGGTACGATTTACGAATTGCTGTCAGCGCCGATCTCGAGCCTCGAAGTGGTCCTGGCCTATGTCGGGGCGGCGGTGACCAAGTCGGTCGTGCTGGCGCTGGTCACGCTGGCGACGGCGACCCTGTTTGTCGATGTCCGGGTCGATCATCCGCTGGCGATGATCCTGTTCCTGCTGTTGATCACGACCGCTTTTTGTCTGCTCGGGTTCGTCATCGGCATCTGGGCGAAGAATTTCGAGCAGTTGCAGATCGTGCCGATGCTGGTGGTGACCCCGCTGACCTTCCTTGGCGGGGCGTTTTATTCGACCCATGCGCTGGCCGAGCCGTGGCGAACCGTGACCCTGTTCAACCCGCTGGTCTATCTGATCAGCGGGTTTCGCTGGAGCTTCTACTCGATCACCGATGTGCCGTTGTGGTCGAGCGTCGCGGTGATGCTGGGGATTATCTTCGCGTGCCTGGCGGCGACAATCTGGGTGTTCAAGACCGGGTGGCGGCTCAAACAATAGATTGAATAACGCAAAGCCGCGAAAGCGCACAGAGAGAAACCCTCCTTCGCGATCTTCGCGCCTTCGCGTGACCATGATTGCCGGATTGCCGAGACGTCTCAGCTTGTCGTGATGTCCGCTAAGGATCGCAAGCGGACGCAGATCTGCCGCCCCTTGAAAGCCCGGCGCGGTCCTCCCATCTTCGACTACGGCATAGCCGAAGCGTGTTTGAGGTCACTCCTGTAGGCATATATCGGAAAAAACCTCACTACGCTGGCCTAGCGCACCCCCTCGGCTACGACATGGGTCCGGGTGCGAGATAGAGGAGAACAGTATGCTGTTCCTCACTATCGAAGCCAGCAAGCCGAACGGTGCTACGTACCGTCTGGCCATCGGGTGCAGCTTGTACCTGTTGGCTTCGTGGTTCGCCGGTATCGGTCGACTGCTCTAAATGGGAAGGGCACCTCAGCGATGGGGTGCCCTTTCTATTTCCACCTATCCGCCACTGAACAACGCCCCGCACCAGAGGCCAAAGACGCAAGTGCCCGCTTTGAGTCGTTAGCGGTCATGACCGGAATGGGTGGAAAACGGACAGTAATGACTGCCGATAGTTGAGGATCCGTAACGTCAGGGAGCGCGCTTCTCAAGCTCGTGGCTCAGCCTTATTGCCGCCGTCAACAAAAGGTCAAGCGGGTGCGTTGCACAGTACTGGTCAATCCACGCGAGCAGCGCTTTCGAATCCGGGCCTTCGGTTCGCAATGGAGGGCCATTCCAGCTTATTCCGGTGATGAGACCTAGCACCCACATTCCGTAAACATTACTGTGGTTCGCCTTGTCTGCGCGGGCGCTTGTCCACGCGCCGCACGATGGTGATGGATCGGGGCCGTAAATCATCACGTTTTTTGGTGCGTCAGGGGTTGCCTGCGCGAGCGCCAAAGCTGCTAGCCAGAACATTCGTTGTCCCCCTTCCGCTTAGTGGGCCGCTTCCGCCGCCATTCCCAAGCCGCCTTCATCTACACGCGCACTTTGCCGCCCAACACGAATGTCCGCAATGGGTCG
>JANPMU010000144.1:0-6530 GCA_031427095.1 Sphingomonas sp. | reverse complement strand
CGGAACAGATCGCGGGTCACTTCGGCGATCGAGGTCAGATCACCCGAATTGATCTTGGCTTCATATTCCTGCGCGCGGCGCGACCACATCGTGCGCTTGACCTTGGGCTTGCCCTTGAGGGTCTGAAGCGCGTCCTGCATGGTCTTGTCCGAAGACAATTTGCGCATGCCGACGATCTCGGCCTTGTTGATCGGAACGCGCAGCGTCATCCGCTCTTTTTCAAAGCGCAGAACATAAAGATCGAGCTGGGTTCCGGCGATCTCGGTGCTTTGCAGCTCGACCACCCGGCCGACACCATGCTTGGGGTAGACAACATAATCGCCAACGTCGAAGCTATATGCCTTCGCAGCCATTCGTTCACCTTTCTATATTGCCTGACCGAGCCGATACTTCCGCATCGCCCCCAAAACGACTCTCGGTCGCGGCTCGTCAGTTTGCTAATTTCCCGCTTGTCATGGCCGCTGCAGAGTGCGGCGACCTACGCGCTGGATTATATAGCACAAAAATACTCAAATCGCGAGTCCGAGCTGTTCAGGGCCACCGGAGCCGCGCTCGTGGAGCATGTGAAGGCCCAGCCCGAGCAGCCGGATTCCACGCGGCAGCGGGAATAAGGGCATCAGCAACGCCTGCCCGGCGGCGGCGAAAGCGGCCTCGTCCGCGACCGTCATCGGAAAGCTGCGCGACCGCGAGATCAGACTAAAGTCGGCGAACTTGACCTTGAGCGTGACCGTCCGTCCGGCAACTCCGGCGCGCTCGACGCGCTGCCAGGCGAAGCCGGCGACGCGATCGAGCTGTTCGGCGAGCGCCGCCGGATCGGTCAGATCCTGATCGAAGGTGCGCTCGGCGCTGACCGATTTATACGGCCGGTCGGGTTTGACCTCGCGCTCGTCGATTCCGCGCGCGATCCGCCAGTACCAGCGGCCGCTGCTTCCGAAATGGGCCTCGAGCTCGGGCTGCGACCAGGCGCGAAGGTCGGCGCCGGTGTGGATCCCGAGCTTTTCCATCCGCCCCGCGGTGACCGGGCCGACACCGTGGAAGCGCTTGACCGGCAAGGTCGCGACGACCGCTTCGCCGCGCCCGGGCGGGATGACGCAAATGCCGTCGGGCTTGTTCTGGTCCGACGCCAGTTTGGCGATGAACTTGCAATAACTCACCCCGGCCGAGGCGGTCAGTCCGGTCTCGGTGCGAATGCGCGCGCGGATCTGCTCGGCGATGGCGCGCGCGCTGCCGAGCGAGTGGCGGTCGTCACTGACATCGAGATAGGCTTCGTCGAGGCTGAGCGGTTCGACCAGATCGGTATAATCGGCGAAAATCGCGCGGATCTGGTTCGACACGGCCTTGTAAACGTCGAACCTCGGTTTGACGAAGATCAGGTCGGGGCAGCGCCGCCGGGCGGTGACCGACGGCATCGCCGACCGCACCCCGAAGGTCCGCGCTTCATAGCTTGCCGCTGCGACCACCCCGCGATGCCCGCCGCCGACGGCGACCGGTTTGCCCTGCAATGCCGGATCGTCGCGCTGTTCGACCGAGGCATAAAAGGCATCCATGTCGATATGGATGATCTTGCGCTGCACTCGCGGCTCGTCCGCGAGTGTCTTTTCGATCAGGCGTGGCGGAGTGTCGTTCACGCCGCGTTCCTACCAAATCCTGCTCTGAACGGGGAGGGGGACCAAGTGAAATTTGGTGGAGGGGGTTCCTCACGATGCAACGCCCCTCCACCACGCCGCTTGGCCTCGCGGCCCCCTTCCCGTGCCGGGGAGGATTGGCTTGCCTCGTGAGTCATGCTTAAGGGCACTCAACCTTAAGTTCGGGACTCTCGATGAACATCCACGAATATCAAGCCAAGTTATTGCTCGCCGAATATGGCGTGCCGGTGCCTGCGGGCTTTGCCGCGATGAGCGCGGACGAGGCGGTCGCGGCGGCGCGGAAGCTTCCCGGGCCGTTGTGGGTGGTCAAGGCGCAGATCCACGCCGGCGGACGCGGCAAGGGCAAGTTCAAGGAACTCGGCCCCGACGCCAAGGGCGGGGTTCGGCTCGCGCGCAGCCTCGACGAGGTCCGCGCCGCTGCCGAAGAGATGCTCGGCAATACACTGGTGACAATCCAGACCGGAGCCGAGGGCAAGCAGGTCCAGCGGCTGTACATCACCGACGGGGTCGACATCGCCAAGGAATATTATCTCGCCTTGCTGGTCGATCGCGACAGCGGACGGATCGCGATGGTCGTGTCGACCGAAGGCGGAATGGATATCGAGGCCGTCGCGCACGACACGCCTGACAAGATCGAAACGTTCACGATCGATCCGGTGACGGGCTTCATGCCGCATCACGGCCGCGCGGTGGCGGCGGCGCTCGGGCTAAGCGGCGACCTTGCCAGGCAGGCGAGCAGCGTCGCGTCGAAGCTGTACGACGCGTTCGTCGCGACCGATGCGGCGCAGATCGAGATCAACCCGCTCGCCGTCACCGAGGACGGCAAGTTGCTCGTGCTCGACGCGAAACTGGGGTTCGATTCGAATGCGATGTTCCGCCACAAGGATCTCGCCGCGCTGCGCGACCTGACCGAGGAAGATCCGATGGAGATCGAGGCGTCGAAACATGACCTCGCCTACATCAAGCTGGATGGCGACATCGGCTGCATGGTCAACGGCGCGGGGCTGGCCATGGCGACGATGGATATCATCAAGCTGAACGGGGCTTTTCCGGCCAATTTCCTCGATGTCGGTGGCGGCGCGAGCAAGGAAAAGGTCACCGCAGCGTTCAAGATCATCCTCGCCGACCCTGCGGTGAAGGGAATCCTGGTCAATATCTTCGGCGGGATCATGAAGTGCGACATCATCGCCGACGGGATTGTCGCGGCGGCGCGCGAAGTGAAGATTGCGGTGCCGCTGGTGGTCCGGCTCGAGGGAACGAATGTTGCCGAGGGCAAAGCCATTCTCGCCAATTCGGGGCTTCCGATCATCGCCGCCAACGACCTGGGCGACGCCGCCCGCAAGATCGTCGCCGAAGTGAAAAACGCAGCTTAGTTCGCCGGAGAAAAGCGCATGAAAATCCTCGTCGCGGTCAAAAGAGTGATCGATTACAACGTCAAGCCGCGGGTCAAGATGGATGGCTCGGGGGTCGACCTCGCCAACGTCAAGATGAGCATGAACCCGTTCGACGAGATCGCGATCGAGGAAGCCATCCGGCTCAAGGAAAAGGGCCACGCGACCGAGATCGTCGCGATCTCGGTCGGGCCGCAGAAAGCCCAGGACACGCTCCGCACCGCGCTCGCAATGGGTGCCGACCGCGCGATCCTGGTCCTGAGCGAGGACGAGGTCGAGCCGCTCGGCGTGGCCAAATTGCTCGCCTCGATCGCCCGGGAGGAACAGCCCGGGCTGATCATCCTCGGCAAGCAGGCGATCGATGACGATTCAAATCAGGTCGGACAAATGCTCGCCGCCTTGCTCGACTGGCCGCAAGGCACTTTCGCCTCAAAGGTTGAAATCGCTGGAGAAATTGTCACCGTCACGCGCGAAGTCGATGGCGGATTGGAAACCGTCGCTCTGACCGGTCCGGCGATTGTCACCACCGACCTCCGCCTCAACGAGCCGCGCTATGCGTCGCTGCCCAATATCATGAAGGCCAAGTCGAAACCGATGGCCACCAAGACCGCGGCCGAGCTCGGCGTCGACATCGCGCCGCGGCTCGAGACATTGAAAGTGGTCGAACCGGCCAAGCGCGTGGCCGGGATCAAGGTGGCGTCGGTCGATGAACTGATCGCCAAACTCAAGGCTCTGGGAGTGATCGCATGAAGACGCTGGTTCTGGTCGAGCATGATGGTGCCGTGGTCAAGGATCCGACGCTGGTCGCGGTCACCGCTGCGGCGAAGCTCGGCGAGGTGAATCTGCTCGTCGCCGGATCGAATGTCGGCGCGGTGGCCGAGGCCGCGGCGAAGATCGCGGGCGTGGGCAGGGTCCTTGTCGCCGACGCCGCATTCCTCGCCCATCCGCTGGCCGAAGCGGTCGCCCCGATCGCGGTGCGGCTGATGGCCGATCACGACGCGTTCGTCGTGCCCGCGACGACAACCGGCAAAAACATCGCGCCGCGCGTCGCGGCGATGCTCGACGTGATGCAGATTTCGGACATTCTGTCGGTCGAGGGTGACATGACCTTCACCCGCCCGATCTACGCCGGCAACGCCATCGCCACGGTCAAATCCAAGGACGCGAAACTGGTCGTCACCGTGCGCGGCACCGCGTTCGAAAAAGCGGCGCGCGACGGCGGTTCCGGAACCGTCGAGGCGGTCGATGCCTCGGGCGAACAGGGCAAGTCGAAATTCGTCTCGGCCGAAGTGTCGAAGAGCGAGCGGCCCGAACTGACCAGCGCCAAGATCATCGTTTCTGGCGGGCGCGCGTTCGGCTCGTCGGAGCAGTTCCACAGCCTGCTCGACCCGCTTGCCGACAAATTGGGCGCGGGCGTCGGCGCCAGCCGTGCCGCGGTCGACGCGGGCTATGCCCCCAACGATTATCAGGTCGGCCAGACCGGCAAGATCGTCGCCCCAGCGGCCTATATCGCGATTGGCATATCGGGCGCGATCCAGCACCTTGCCGGGATGAAGGATTCGAAAATCATCGTCGCCATCAACAAGGACGAGGACGCCCCGATCTTCCAGGTGGCGGACATCGGGCTGGTCGGCGACCTGTTCAAGATCGTCCCGGAGTTGACGGAGAAACTGTGAGCTGGGTTATTCTTGACGAATGAGCGCCAATGCATTACATTGTAATACATGGCTGCAAACGCTCTTGTCCAAACTCGCATCGATTCCACCGTCAAGGATGAGGCCGCGACCGTGCTCGCCACGATGGGGCTGACCGTGTCGGATGCGGTTCGCCTGCTGTTGACCCGTGTCGCTCATGACAAGGCGCTGCCATTTGAGCCGCTGACGCCAAACGCCAAGACAATCTCCGCTATGCGCGAGGCGCGGGCAGGAAAGCTCAAGTCGTTCGATTCGGTCGAGGCGCTGATGACCGACCTCGATGCGGACGATTGAACGCACCGGCCAATTCAAGCGCGACTGTCATGTAAAGCCCGATCTGGTGCTTATCTACCGCAAGCCCGACGATGAAACGCTTCAGCTCGTCAGGCTCGGCTCCCACTCCGAACTTGGCTGGTGATCGCCCGCTCGACGTCGCAGGCGAAAATCTCCTCCGCTTCGCCGGGATCAGTGGGATGACTTTCCTGCGGCGTGCTGAAACGCAGCACAGCCCATCCGCCAAGCGCCGCGAGCAGCGACCCCGCGAGCGTGCCGATCTTTGCCGAGTCGATCATCGCCGGATCGCCCGTAAAGGCGAGCGCGCCGATGAACAGGCTCATGGTGAAGCCGATCCCGCACAGCAAAGCGGCGCCGTAGATCTGCGGCCAACTCGTTCCTGCCGGACGCGGAGCTAGCCGCAAGCGGACCGCGAGCCAGATGGCGCCGAACACCCCCAATTGCTTGCCGGCGAACAGGCCGAGAATGATCGCCAGGGGTAAAGGTTGAGCGATCGCGGCAAGGCCGCCGCTGAGCATTACGCCCGCGCTGACGAAGCCGAACAGCGGCACGACGCCGAGCATGACCCACGGATGGATGGCATGTTCGAGGTGCTTCAACGGCGAGCGCGCTTCGCCAAGCCCAAGTGGAATGGTCAGCGCCGCGACCACTCCGGCGATGGTCGGATGCACTCCCGATGCGAGCATGGCGACCCACAGCAAGAGGAAGCCGATCAGGAACGGCCACAGCCGCCGCACCCCGAACACACTCATCGCGGCCATCGCGCCGGTAACGAGCGCGGCGGCCCCGAGCGCGATGGGGTCGAGCTCGGCGGTATAAGCGAGCGCGATAATCGCCACCGCGCCAATGTCGTCGATGATCGCGATGGTCACCAGCAACAGCTTGATCGACGGCGGCGCCCGGCTCCCGAGCAGCGCCAGCACGCCGATGGCAAAGGCGATGTCGGTCGCCGCCGGGATCGCCCAGCCGCGCGCCAGTTCGCTGTCCAATCCAACGACCGCCAGGAAGATCAGCGCGGGGACTGCCATTCCCGCAGCTGCGGCGACGATCGGTAGCCGTCGCGCCGCCGGGGTCGACAACCGCCCCTCATACCATTCGCGCTTCACTTCCAACCCGATCAGCAGGAAAAAGATCGCCATCAGTCCGTCGGCGACCCACAGATGGAGCGTCATCGGCCCCGCACGGGGCAAGCTCGGCCCGATGCGGGCTTCGAGCAAGGCATGGTAAGCCGGTTCGAACGGCGAGTTGGCGGCGATGAGCGCCAGCGCGGCGCTGGCCATCAGCAATAATCCAGCGAGCCTCTCGCGCGCTCCGGAATTATTCGACATTGCGGCCATGGCCCCGGGGTTAGTGGCGCTTGGGCGGTAATCACAGAAAAAACGGCCCGCCGCGGGGGAGCTAAGGCGGCGGGCCGAGGTTCGCGGCTGGGGCCGGAACGTTTAGTTGGGGTTGCTGTCGCTATCGGCCGACCCGCTTGCCGAACCGTTGGCCGAACCGTTGGCCGA
>JANPMU010000143.1:0-1680 GCA_031427095.1 Sphingomonas sp. | reverse complement strand
CGCCGCCGAAAAAGCCGACATCCTCGCCCATCACGACAATATCGGGATCGCGCGCCATCATCACCTTGTGGGCGTCATTGATCGCCTGGATCATGTTGCGCACCGTCATTGCGGTTCGTGCCCGAGATATTCGCGCGCTTCGCCGAGCGCGGCTTCGCGCTGCTCGGCGAGATGCCAGGGAGTTTCGGCGAAGACGTCCTCGAACATCGAGCCGATGCGGTCGAAGCCCTGTTGCGACAGGATGCCCATCGCCTCGGCCTCCTTCTGCGCGGCACGGACCGTGCGGTCGATCTCGCTCGTGAGGGCCGTGTCGCGCTCGTCGTCCCATTCGCCGAGGGTGATGAGGTGCGCTTTCAGCCGCTCGATCGGGTCGCCCAATGGCCACGCCCCGGGCTCACCCGCCGGACGGTAACCGGTCGGGTCGTCGGAGGTCGAATGGCCTTCCGCGCGATAGGTGAAATATTCGATCAGGGTCGGCCCGTTGTTGGAGCGCGCGCGGTCGGCCGCCCAGCGGGTCGCGGCATAGACCGCGAGCGCGTCATTGCCGTCGACGCGCAGACCCGCGGTGCCATAGCCGACGGCGCGCGCGGCGAAGGTCGAACGCTCGGCGCCGGCGAGGCCCGAGAAGCTCGAGATCGCCCACTGGTTGTTGACGACGGCGAGGACGACCGGAGCGTTATACACCGCGGCGAAGGTCAAAGCGGCGTGGAAGTCGCCCTCGGCGGTGGCGCCTTCGCCGACGAAACCCATCGCGATCCGGCTGTCGCCCTTGATCGCCGAGGCCATCGCCCAGCCGACCGCCTGCGGATATTGAGTCGCGAGATTGCCCGAGACCGAGAAGAAGCCGTGCGCCTTGTCCGAATACATGATCGGCAATTGGCGGCCGTGGAGCGGATCGCCGGCGTTGGAGTAGATCTGGCACATCATGGTCGTGAGCGGATAGCCGCGCGCGACCAGCAGGCCTTGCTGGCGGTAGGTCGGGAAGCACATGTCGTCGCGGTCGAGCGCATGAGCGGCAGCGACCGCGATCGCCTCCTCGCCGGTGCATTTCATGTAGAAGCTGGTCTTGCCCTGGCGCTGGGCGCGATACATCCGGTCGTCGAACATGCGCACGGTTTTCATCTGGGTCAGCATCGCGCGCAGCGTGTCGGCGTCGAGCTTCGGATCCCACGGGCCGACCGCTTTGCCAGTTTCGTCGAGCACGCGGACCAGGCTGTCACACAAAGGATGCGTTGCGGACGGGGGCGCGGCGACATCGGGACGCGGCGCTTCACCGGCGGCGGGGAGCTTCATCGACGAGAAATCGGGGGTGTCGCCGGGGCGATAGGCGGGCTCCGGCACATGCAGTGCGAGGGTCGGGCGGTTGGCCCGGTCGGGCGGTTGGCGTTTGTTCATCGTGCCAGCGGCTTAATCGCGTCGGACATTGGCGGCAACTGGCGCGGGGTGCGTTGACGGTCCGCCGCCCGCGCGGGTAGGGGGCGCACATGACCAAATCCGACTTTCCCGACCGCCTGTCGCTCGATCCCCGCAGTCCCCATTTCGATGGCGACCTGTTGCAAAAGGGTGTGCGCATCCGCTTCAACGGCACTGAAAAGACCAATGTCGAGGAATATTCGATCAGCGAAGGCTGGATCAGGGTCGCCGCGGGACGCAGCCGCGACCGGTTCGGCAACCCGATGA
>JANPMU010000142.1:0-2049 GCA_031427095.1 Sphingomonas sp. | reverse complement strand
TACGTGGGATCGCCCATAATGCCATACGCTTCTGTCTTCGCGCCCGGCCTGTTCAAGGGCCAGACGATCATGGTCACCGGCGGCGGCAGTGGCATCGGCCGCGCGCTGGCGCACGAACTCGTGTCGCTCGGCGCCGATGTCGTGATCCTGGGTCGCAACCTGGAGAAACTGGAGACGGTCGTCGCCGAAATCCGCGAGGATGGCGGCGATGCGACCGCGATCGCCTGTGATATCCGCGACGAGCCCGGCGTGATTGCAGCGATCGATCAGGTGCTCGGGAAATTCGGCCGGATCGACGGGCTCGTGAATAATGCCGGCGGCCAATATCGCACGCCGATGAGCACCATCTCGACCAAGGGCTTCGAGGCGGTGGTGCGCAACAATCTGACCGGCGGCTTCATTTTCATGCGCGAAGTCTACAACAAGTGGATGGCCGAGAATGGCGGCGCGATCGTCAATATGATCGCCGACATCTGGAACGGTTGGCCCGATTTCGCGCATTCGGGCGCGGCGCGCGGTGGCATGCTGACATTAACCGAAAGCGCGGCGTGCGAGTGGGCGGCGCAGGGCGTTCGCGTCAACTCGGTTGCGCCGGGCGGGATCGCGTCGAGCGGCTTCGACACCTACGCGCCGGAGATTCAATATAAATTGCACGAATATGCCAGGCGCGTACCGGCGCAGCGCTTTGGCACCGAGGCGGAAGTTTCGGCGGCGATCGTCTTCCTGCTGTCTCCGGCGGCCGCGTATATCACCGGATCGTGCATCCGCGTCGATGGCGGCGCCCCCAATGCGCGGCAGACCTGGACGCTCGAGGGCTCGGACAAGAACAAGCCATATCAGGGTTTCCACCGGGCCGTGATGCCAAAGGTGCTCGCGCGCAAGGACGGCAGTGAATGAACACCGCCGGCCTTCGCACCGATACGCAGTCACTCGGCCTTCCCGATCTTTCGCATTGGATCTTCGTCAAGGAATACTCGCTGACGCCATCGGGAAGAATCCAAATGCATGTCCTGAAAGACATGATCGAAACGGAGACTTGTCGCCGTTCCGTTGAGAAATGCACGATCAATTAGAGTAAAAAGGGGAGGGAAAAGAAATGAAAAATTCTAAAAACTACGATGCGGGTGCGGTTCGTGCCGTGAAGCTGGGATCGACCGCAGTGGGATTGTCGCTGATGTTGATGTCGCAAGCCGCGTTCGCGCAGTCTGGCGCGCCTTCGGTTCAAAATCCAACGACCCCTAGCGATATGCCGGTGGCGCCGCCGACCCAGACGGGTCCGACTGATGCACCCCCGGCTGAGGAGGCGACACCATCAGATCATGTTGCTGGGGACATCGTGGTTACCGCGCAGCGCCGCGAGCAGCTTGCGCTCAAAACGCCGCTATCGCTCACCGCGCTGGACCAAACGCTGATCGAATCCAAGCAAGTGCAAGGCCTCAGCGATCTCCAGTTTGTTGCACCGGGTGTCCGGAGTGGCCACCAGGGCGGCAGCAATCGCCTTTTCATCCGCGGCATCGGACTGTCGTCTCACGCGGCCGGAGCTGACTCCAGCGTCGCCTTCTACGTTGACGGTGTCTATCTCGGTCGGCCGCACCAGCAGCTTTCTTCGTTTTACGATATCGCTCGCATCGAGGTTCTGCGCGGTCCGCAAGGCGCTTTGTATGGGCGCAATGCGACAGGCGGTGCGGTAAACCTTATTTCCAACGATCCCGACCGCGAGTTCGGCGGATACGTCAATGTCACGGTCGGCAATTACTCGCTTCACCAGGCTGAAGGCGCGATCAGCGCTCCCCTTTCGTCCAATGGCGATTTGCGCGCTCGCGCAGCTTTCAAGCTAATCGACCGCAACGGCTACGGTCGCGACATCAGCAACGAAACCGACGTCAACGATGCAAGCGCTCAGGCCGGTCGCCTGACATTGCAGTACAACCCAAGCAGGGATATCGATGTCAAGCTTATCGGTGAGTACACTCACGAAAACGATAATAATTATGCCACGACGAACTTTGGTCCATACCAGTTCGATGATCTGAGTCTCTGCCCGGCCAC
>JANPMU010000141.1:0-3576 GCA_031427095.1 Sphingomonas sp. | reverse complement strand
GACTCGGCCAGGTGATGGGGGCGAATCTTCGGGCCGATGTCGATCCGCTCAATGCGACCGATTTCGCCACCGAAAACCTGTTCGGCCTGTTCGTAACCCAGGGCCTGTCGACTCCGGGCGAGACATTGCCCTACATCCTTCAGGGTGGGCTGGGACTGCCCGAACGCGAATATTATCTGTCGGCCGATCCCAAGATGGCCGGGATCCGCACCAAATATCGCGCTTATATCGAGCAGCTCCTGACCGACGCGGGCTATGCCGACGCCCCTGCCCGCGCGCAGCGAATCTACGACCTCGAGATGAAGATCGCGCGCGCCCATGCCAGCCGCGAGGAGAGCGAGGACTTCACCAAATCGGCCAAGGTGTGGAGCCGCGCTGACTTTGACAAATTGGCCCCGGGGATCGACTGGAACGGCTTTTTCGCCGCTGCCAATCTCGGCGGTCAAGCCAAGTTCGCCGCCTATCACGCCAACGCCATTCGCAACCTGTCGGCGCTGGTCGCCGCCGAACCGCTCGATGCGTGGAAGGACTGGCTCACCTTCCACCAGATCAACAGTCACACCGACACCTTGCCGAGCCCGATCGATCAAGCCCATTTCGCATTTTACGGCACGACCCTCTCCGGCACTCCGCAACAGCTGAGCCGTGATCGCCGCGGGCTGGCGGCGCTAAGCACCAATCTCGGCGATGCGGTCGGCAAGGCCTATGTCGATAAATATTTCCCCGCCTCGGCCAAGACCGAAGTGCAGGGCATGGTCGATGCGATCAAGGCAGCGTTCGCCAAACGCGTCGGGGCGATCGACTGGCTGGCGCCGGCCACCAAAGCCGAAGCCCTCAGGAAGGTCGAAACGATGCATGTCGGGGTCGGCTATCCCGATAGTTGGCATGACGACAGCGACCTGACCATCAGCGCCGACAATGCGTATGCCAACGCCCTCGCGACCGAGCGCCAGCGTTATGCCCAGCAGCTCGCCAAGATCGGCAAGCCGATGGACAAAAGCGAATGGTGGATGGTCCCGCAACTGGTCAACGCGGTCAATCTGCCGGTGCAGAACGCGCTTAACTTCCCCGCGGCGATCCTCCAGCGTCCGTTCTTTGATCCGGGCGCCGATGCAGCGTTCAACTATGGCGCGATCGGCGCGGTGATCGGGCACGAAATCAGCCACAGCTTCGACAATAATGGCGCGGCATTCGATTCATCGGGGTTGATGCGCAATTGGTGGACCCCGGCCGACCTGTCGCGTTTCCAGCAGCAGGGCAACGCGCTTGCCGCGCAATATGACACGTACAAGCCGTTCCCGGATCTGGCCGTCAACGGCAAGTTGACGCTTGGCGAGAATATCGCCGATGTCGCCGGACTGGCCGCATCATATGACGCGTACCGCGCGTCTTTGGCCGACAAGGAAGCGCCGGTGATCGACGGTTTCACCGGCGATCAGCGCTTCTTCATCGCTTATGCGCAGACCTGGGCGACCAAGATGCGCGACGAAGCGTTGCGCGGCCGCATCGCCACCGACGGCCACGCCCCGGGCCAGTATCGCGCGCTGACCGTACGCAATCTCGATGCGTGGTACACCGCGTTCAACGTCAAGCCCGGCGACAAGCTCTACCTCGCGCCCGACAAGCGCGTGAAGATCTGGTGAGCCGAGCGGCCCGGCTGGTTCATTGCGGCCGGTCGGCGCGCGCCTTGATGTAGGCGACGATCGCGGTGCGCTCGCGCGGGGTGAGCCTGGAGAAACGGTGCTTCGCGGTTTCCGACATCAGCCCGAGGTCGGGTTTGATCTTGCCCTTGCCGGTGGTTAGCAAAGTCGTCAGCTCGTCGGCCGAATAAGCCCCGGCGAGGTCGAGGTTGGGGCTGAAACCCTCATAGCCCTGCAACTCGCTGTTGTGGCATTCGGTGCAGGTCGTCATCGCGATATAGCGACCGAGCGCGTGGCTTTTGCCGAGATCGGTCGGCTGCGAGGCCTGGAAGCGCTTAATCATTCCCGGCGCATTGGTGTACGCGCCCTTGGCGACGTCATCGAGAAACTGCGGCCCCTTGCGGATCGGGGGCATCGGCTTGCCGCCCGGCTTGACCGTGCGAAGGTAGGTAATCAGCGCGGCAAAGTCCGCATCGCTGACATATTGGAAGGTTTCGGACGGCATGAACCAGAATTCGCGGCCATCTTTTGGAACGCCGTGGCGGACGACCTTGTCGAGGTCGGCGTCGCTGTAATTGGCGAGCAGGAGCGTGAGGTTGGGCGCGTTCATGTCGCCCAAATTGGGCACGTCCGCAGTGACGTTGGTGCCCTGAAGGTTTTCGCCATGGCAGCCCTTGCACCCGAGCATCCAGCTCATCCGCTCGCCGTGCTTGAGCGCCGCCGCCGCGTCGGTGGCATCCGCCCCATCAAAGGTCAGCGCGGCCACAACGACCGGCGCCTCCGCTTTCTCCGACTTTTCGCTTTTCGGAACCCCGCACGCCGCGACGCCAAGCAACAGCGCAATGATGGATTGACGCATGAGCCGTCCTCCCCTGTTCGGCGCTTGCATAGCGCAAATTAGGGTGCGAGGCGACTCCGCTCAAGCCCCGATCAGCTCGCGGCCGATCAGCATGCGGCGGATCTCGTTGGTGCCCGCGCCGATGTCGAGCAATTTGGCGTCGCGCATGTAGCGTTCGACCGGCCAGTCCTTGGTATAGCCTGCCCCGCCCAAGGCCTGGACCGCCTCGTTCGCGATCCGCCCCGCATTTTCGCTCGCCAGCAGAATCGCGCCAGCCGCGTCGAACCGCGTGGTCCGCCCGGCATCGCACGCCCGCGCCACCTGATAGACATAAGCGCGCGCCGAATTCAAAGCGACATACATGTCGGCGACCTTGGCCTGGATCAACTGGAAGCTGCCGATCGCGACCCCGAACTGCTTGCGCTCGCGGACGAACGGCACGACCACATCGAGGCACGCCTGCATGATCCCGAGCGGGATTCCGGCGAGCACGGTGCGCTCATAATCGAGCCCGCTCATCAACACCCCGACCCCGCCATTTTCGGGACCGATGACATTTTCGGCGGGGACGAAGCAATCGTCGAACACCAGCTCCGAAGTCGGCGAGCCGCGCATCCCCATCTTGTCGATCTTCTGGCCGATCGCAAAACCGTCCATGTCCTTTTCGATCAGGAAAGTGGTGATCGCGCGGCTCGGCTTGTCGTCGGCCCCGCCGGTCCTGGCATAGACCACCAGCAGGTCGGCATATTCGCCATTGGTGATCCAGAATTTGGTGCCGTTGAGGCGATAGCCGCCCGCGACCTTGTCCGCCTTCAATTTCATCGACACGACGTCCGAGCCCGCCCCGGCCTCGCTCATCGCCAGCGCGCCGACATGCTCGCCCGAGATCAGCTTGGGAAGATATTTGCGCTTCTGCTCGTCGCTCGCCCAGCGGCGGATCTGGTTGACGCACAGATTGCTGTGCGCGCCGTAGCTTAAGCCCACCGAGGCCGAGGCCCGCGCGACCTCCTCCTGCGCCACGACATGCTCGAGATAGCCGAGGCCCAATCCGCCATATTCCTCCTCGACGGTGATCCCGTGCAAACCCAGCTCGCCCAT
>JANPMU010000140.1:0-12180 GCA_031427095.1 Sphingomonas sp. | reverse complement strand
GGTCGCGAGGATCAAGGTGTCGGCGGTCTTCGCCACGTCGGCGATCGCCTTCAACTGGCGCGCCTTGTCGGGGTAGGTTTCCCACAGCATGGCAAAGCCGTCGTCGGGATCGACCGACCCGTCCTTGGGCGGAAGATCGCGGACGTGGCCATAGCTCGCCAGCACGCGGTGCCCCGGCCCGAGATATTTTTCGATGGTTTTCGCCTTGGCGGGCGATTCGACGACAACAAGCTTCAATTCAACGCACTCCTCACGCATACGCGTATGGTGGCGAGTGCCCCGAAGCGGCGTCAAGCGCGGCGATGGTCGCCGATCGCCATAATTTCTGTTAATCGCTCGACGCGCTTTTCGCCGGTGCCATCCGCTTCGGGAGAATGAGAATGACCATCACGCGCCGCCATGCCTTGAGACAGATCGCCGCCCGCGCCGCCATCGTCCCCGCGATCGGTTCGTTGCTTTGGGCGAGCCGATCGGTCGCCGCGCCGACTCCGTTCACCAGCATCGGCCCTTTCTATCCGGTTGCGCGCCTCGCCGAGGAGGACGGCGATCTGACGCTGATCGGCGATGGCAAGCGCGCCGAGGGGCAGGTGATCGAAATCGTCGGCCGATTGCGCGACGGCAAGGGCCAACCGCTGGGCAAATCGCGGATCGAGATCTGGCAGGCCAATGCCGTCGGGCGTTATTCGCATGTCGGCGATGCGAACCCGCGCCCGCTGGATCCGGGGTTCCAGGGGTTCGGCGCGGTGGTGACCGATGCGACTGGCAATTACCGCTTCGTGACGATCATGCCCGGCGCCTATCCGATCGGCGGCGACAATATCCGCCCGCCGCACATTCACTTCGACATTGTGGGGCGCAACGACCGGCTGATCACGCAGATGCTGTTTCCCGGCGACCCGCTCAACGACACGGACCCGGTGCTCGCCAACGTGGATCGCAAACTGTTGATCGCCGCCGATCGAGGAAAAATGACGAACGGAGCGCGGCGCTATGAATGGGACATCATCCTCCGCAACGGCTGAGCGCTAGCGTAAACTCACCTTTCCACCGGCGTGCCGATCGAGCCGGCCGGCGAGGTCGAGTTCGAGCAGAACCATCTGCACCGCGCCACTGGCAAGTCCCGACAAGCGAATGACCTCGTCGACGGGAGCGGGCGACGGGCCGAGCAGTTCCTCGACTATGCGCCGCGCGACATCGTCGGCGTCTACCGGCTCGAAAGTGACATTCGGCTCGAACCGTGACCTCGGCGACGCAACCCGCCCGGCCAGCGGGGTCAGTGTTTCCATCACGTCGGCGGCGCTCTGGACCAGGGTCGCCCCGTCGCGGATCA
The DNA here is from genome assembly GCA_031427095.1 of Sphingomonas sp. Taxonomy (GTDB): domain Bacteria; phylum Pseudomonadota; class Alphaproteobacteria; order Sphingomonadales; family Sphingomonadaceae; genus Sphingomicrobium. The sequence continues at coordinate 10,850 of JANPMU010000140.1, read as the reverse complement.
GCGAATTGCAGCCCTGAGCGCGGGGATCGAGCGGCGATCCGGGGACCGCCATCACCTCGCGCCCGGCCTCGGTCGCAAGCCGCGCGGTGATCAGCGATCCCGATCGCGGCGCGGCCTCGATCACCACCGTGCCCAGCGAAAGACCGGCGATGATCCGGTTGCGATAGGGGAAATGGCGCGCGTGCGGCTCGGTCCCCGGGGGCATTTCAGCGACGATCAGCGCCTCCGCATACATCCGCCGCTGCCGCTCCTCATTCTCGGGCGGGTAAAAGATGTCGATCCCGCCGGCGACCACGCCGATGGTGCCGCTGGCCATCGCCCCGTCGTGCGCGGCGGTGTCGATCCCGCGCGCCAGCCCCGAAACGACGACCGCGCCCGCATCGCCCAGATCATGCGCCAGACCGCGCGCGAAGCGGCACGCCGCCGCAGAAGCGTTGCGCGCCCCGACCATCGCCACCAGCGGGCGCTCGAGCAGCCCGAGGTCGCCTTTGGCAATGAGCAAGGGCGGCGCATTATCGAGTTCGGCGAGCAGGCGCGGATAAAGTCCCTGGCCGAGGATCAAATAGCGCGCACCAAATGCCTCGACCCGCGCGATCTCCTGTTCGGCGATCACAGCCGAAACAAGATTGGGCGAGCGTCCCCCGCCCCGCGCGGCAAGGTCGGGGACTGCGGCCAAAGCCGCTCCCGCGCTTCCGAACCGTGCCAGCAACTGGCGAAAGCTGACCGGCCCGATGCTCGGGCTGCGGATCAGCCTCAGCCGGGCGACGAGATCGGCGCTCATTCCATCGGGCGCTGACCGACGCGGGGCTCGGTCCCATCGGCGAGACGCGCGAGATTGGCTTTGTGCTTCCACACCACGAGGATGGCGAAACCGAGCAACATCGGCATCAAATCGTCCTGGCCCACCACTGCGGCGACCACCGGAGCGCTGATCGCCGCAGTCATCCCCGCCACCGACGAAATCCGCCCGACCAGCAACAGGCCGGTCCATACCATGGCATAGATGAGCGCGGCGACCGGCAGCAATGGAATGAGAATCCCGAGCAGGGTCGCAACCCCCTTGCCACCGCGAAACTTGAGCCAGACGGGGTAGAGATGGCCGACGAGCGCGGCGGCGGCGGCGTAATGGACCGCATCGGGGAACAATTGTCTGGCGATCAGCACCGCCGCCGCGCCCTTGGCCGCGTCCAGCACCAGCGTTGCCGCGGCGAGCCCCTTGCTGCCGGTGCGCAAGACATTGGTCGCGCCGATATTGCCCGACCCGATGGCGCGAATATCGCCCTTGCCGAACGCCCGCGTCAGCAGCAGCCCGAACGGAATCGACCCGAGCAGATAGCCGAGCGCAAGTGCAAACAGGGTTTGGGCAAGCGCATGTTCGAACATTGCCAAGTCGTAGCAGATCAAACCGTCGCGGCAACGCCAGCCAAAATTCGTCACTGCGAGCTTGCCGCTGCCCTGTGTCCACCGCCAAGATACAGGCATGAACCCCGCCGCACCCTTGTTGATCCTTGATTCGGGAGTCGGTGGCTTGTCGGTACTCGGCCCGACCCGCGCCCTGCTGCCCAATGCCCCGATCGTCTATGTCGCGGACAGCGCGGCGTTTCCCTATGGCACGCGCAGCGAGGCGGAGATCGCGGCGCGGGTTCCGGCATTGCTCGGGCGGCTGGTCGAGCGGTTCCATCCGCGCCTCGCGGTAATCGCCTGCAACACCGCCTCGACCATCGCCCTCGACCATGTCCGCGCCGCGCTCGAAATCCCGGTGGTCGGCACGGTCCCGGCGATCAAGCCCGCCGCGATGCTGTCCCGCAGCCGGGTCATCGCCGTTCTCGGGACCGAAGCGACGGTGCGCCAACCCTATATCGACGACCTCACCGCGCGCTTCGCCCACGACTGCATTGTCGTCCGCCACGGATCGTCCGAGCTCGTCGCGCTGGCCGAAGCCAAACTCGCTGGCGAGCCGATTACCGCCGAACAGGTCCGCGCCGCCGCCGCGCCGCTGTTCGCGGGCGCGGACGGTGAACGGATCGATACAATGGTCCTTGCCTGCACCCACTTTCCATTGCTCGCGGACGAATTTGCCATTGCATTCCCGGGAGTTGCGCTGATTGACGGGGGGCCGGGGATCGCCCGCCGGATCGCCCATCTGACGGTCGGCCAACCGTGGCCCGACCGGCCGCCGCCGGGCATCGCATTATTCACCGGACCGCCGCCGTCACTTGCGCTGGCCGCCACGCTCGCGACCTTTGGCCTGACACGGTTCGAAACTCTCTAGGCCGGTGATTGCACCAAGCGCGCGGAAGTCTTAAAGGGCGACAACGCTACGGGAACAAGCAGACATTGGATTACGACCGCATCTTCAAGGCCGCGATCGACACGCTGCATAGCGAAGGCCGCTACCGCGTGTTCATCGACATCCTGCGCACCAAGGGCAGCTTCCCCAACGCGCGCTGCCTCGCCGGACATAACGGTCCGCAGCCGGTGGTCGTGTGGTGCTCCAATGACTATCTCGGAATGGGCCAGCATCCCGCCGTGATCGAAGCGATGGAAGCCGCGCTTCACGATGTCGGCGCTGGCTCGGGCGGGACCCGCAACATCGGCGGCAACACCCATTATCATGTCGACCTCGAGGCCGAGCTCGCCGACCTTCACGGCAAGCAAGGCGCTTTGCTGTTCACCTCGGGCTATGTCTCGAACGAGGCGGCGCTGTCGACACTCGGCAAATTGCTTCCCGGCTGCGTGATTTTCTCCGACGAATTGAACCATGCGTCGATGATCGCGGGGATCCGCTCGTCAGGCTGCGAAAAGCGCGTGTTTCGCCACAACGACCTCGACCATCTCGAGCAATTGCTCCGCGAGGAAGATCCCGAAACCCCCAAGCTGATCGCGTTCGAGAGCGTCTATTCGATGGACGGCGACGTCGCCCCGATCGCAAGCATCTGCGACCTGGCGGACCGCTACGGCGCCTTGACCTATCTCGACGAAGTCCACGCCGTGGGGATGTACGGCGCGCGCGGCGGCGGGATTTCGGAGCGCGACGGCGTCTCCGACCGTGTGACCATCATCGAAGGCACGCTGGGCAAGGCGTTTGGCGTGATGGGGGGCTATATCACCGCCGACCGCAACATCATCGACTGCATCCGCAGTTATGCTCCGGGCTTCATCTTCACCACTTCGCTGTCGCCGGTGCTCGTCGCAGGCGCCCTCGCCAGCGTCCGCCACTTGAAAGCGAGCAGCGCCGAGCGCGAAGCCCAGCAGATCGGCGCGGCGATGCTCAAGACCAAGTTCAGCGACGCCGGACTGCCGGTCATGCCATCGGCGACCCACATCGTTCCGCTGCACATCGGCTGCCCGATCCGCGCCAAAAGGATCAGCGACATTTTGCTCGCCGAGTTCGGGGTTTACGTCCAGCCGATCAATTACCCGACCGTCCCGCGTGGCACCGAACGCCTGCGCTTCACCCCCGGTCCGTGCCACAGCGAAGCGATGATGGACGAACTGGTCAAAGCGCTGACCGCAATCTGGGACCGGCTGGAGCTCAGGAAGGCCGCTTAGAGTTCGGAAACGAAAATCTGATCATATCCGGCTCGACCGAAATCTCGGCATTTTCAATCCAACCCTTCAGTACTCGATAGAAGGATTTGGCCTTTCCAGCCTGGCACGATTTGCCGTCCCGCGTTTCCGACCGAATGATGTTGAATTGCGTGTCAGGATAAAATGCGATGTCGATAGGCTTGTGTCTCGCTTGATATGTTCGAAGCTTGATCACGAGCGGCCTTGCGGGAGCTTCTTTGTCGGCACCCGGAATGATGTAAAGTTGTCTCGACGCAATCTCGTCAAGCGTTGCGTCTTCGATCTCTAAGGGAGCGACAAAAACCGCGAAGTCGAGTTTCGCTTTCGCGGCCACCGTCATCGCAAACCCTGAGCCGTAAAGCCCAACTGTGCTGGCCCTATTGCCCATCGCCTTTCGCGCGGCGGCAACTGCTGTCAGCGCGTCGGCGAGCGCGAGATCACGATTGTCCGATCTACGCCCGTCCGACTGATTAACTCCTCGTGCGTCGTAGATGAAAACCGCGAGACCCATGCCTGCGAGAAGTTGATGTTCGTGCTCATTCTCGAGCGACGAGACTGTGGTCGGCCCCTCCGGAAAGATGATTAGCGGCACGGAACCCGAGACAACCGGTTCGATTAGAAGACCTGTTAGCTGGTTGTGCGAGCCAAATTTGAGAGACGTTTCCGTCAAATTTAAGCGTTGGGCCTTCTGCCAATCCTCGCTCCTCATTCTGACATCGATCACCGGCGCTTGAGCGCTTTCGGTCACCATAAAGAAATCTTCCGCTGACGTGCCCTGGCCAATACATGTCGTACCCGAGTAGCTTAATTTGTCTCCAGTCCAGGTCATGGCCCTGGTCCCATCTGACAACCAGAAATCCAAGGCTGCAAAGGGACTGGAATTGATCACGAGAACCCGACCGTCCTCCGTACGATACGCGCCGCGCAGATAGTCACCGGCCCACGGCGGATCTTCAAACCGGAAAAAAAGAATTGAAGCTGCCATCAAGAGCGAAAGTGAGCCGCCGATAAGGATCAATGCGGAAGGGCGTCGTTTTTTTCGCCACCATCGGGAGATGACATCACCCAGGAAAAGCAACGGAGGCACGACGAAGATCAGCCACGCCAGCGGCGAAAAATAACTGATCTCATCCCGAATAATTCCGAGGGTTCCACCCACCCCCTCCCCAAAGAAAGCGTTTCCAAAAAAGAAAAACGGAATTAGTAGGAATACTGAGAGCATGAGATAGAGTTTGTACGCAATTAGCAGAAACGCGGTTGCGGTTGGGTGTCTCATACGATCCTATCTATCACGCTGAACCGAACCCTTCACGTCTAAGTTAAAACCCACACTAAATTAGCTCAAGCGGCGGTCCGCGACGACAATCTCCGGTGGCGAATCTCCGACGCATCGCCTAGGACAACGCCATGCGCATTGCCCTTTCCGCAGACCATGCCGGTTATGAACTCAAGGACGTCCTCGCTCTGTGGCTGCGCGAGGCGGGGCATGACGTGATCGATCTGGGCACCAACGGACCGGAGAGCGTCGATTATCCTGATTTTGGGGCGCGGTTGGCTCGCGCACTCGCCACCGGCGACGCGGAGCGCGGGATCGCGATCTGCGGGTCGGGGATCGGGATCGCGATCGCCGCCAACCGCAATCCGGGTTGCCGCTGCGCGCAGGTCAATGAGCCGCTGTCCGCCAGCCTTGCCCGGACCCACAATGACGCCAATGCGATCGCATTGGGCGCGCGGCTGATCGGGGTCGACATGGCAAAGGCCTGCGTCACCGCGTTCCTGGCGACCGAATTCGAAGGCGGGCGTCACCAGCGCCGCGTCAATATGCTCTCACGCGAAACCGAGGTTCACGAATAATGGCCACGCTTGCCACCCCTGCCCCGCTCTCCGACGTCCAGCCCGACGGCTTCTTTACCCGCACCCTCGCTGACGCCGATCCTGCGGTCGCCAAGGGGATCGCCGCCGAGCTTTCTCGAGAGCAGACCCAGATCGAACTGATCGCCTCGGAGAATATCGTCAGCCGCGCAGTGCTCGAGGCACAAGGCTCCGTGCTGACCAACAAATATGCCGAGGGCTATCCCGGCCGCCGCTATTACCAGGGCTGCGAACCGTCGGACGTGGTTGAAACCCTCGCGATCGAACGCGCGAAACAATTGTTCAACTGCGGCTTCGCCAACGTCCAGCCGCATTCGGGCGCGCAGGCCAATGGCGCGGTGATGCTGGCGCTGACCAAGCCCGGCGACACGATCCTCGGCATGAGCCTCGACGCCGGCGGGCACCTGACCCACGGCGCCAAGCCGGCGATGTCGGGCAAATGGTTCAACGCCGTCCAATATGGCGTCCGCCGCGACGACGACCTCATCGATTTCGAACAGGTCGAAGCGCTGGCCAAGGAGCACCGCCCCAGGCTGATCATCGCCGGCGGCTCGGCCTATCCGCGCCACATCGATTTTGCCAGGTTTCGCGCCATCGCCGATGAAGTCGGTGCGATCTTGATGGTCGACATGGCGCATTTCGCGGGCCTCGTCGCGGCGGGCGAGCATCCGACCCCGTTCGGCCACGCCCATGTCGTCACCACCACCACCCACAAGACCCTGCGCGGCCCGCGCGGCGGGATGGTCCTGACCGACGACGAGGCCATCGCGAAAAAGATCAACTCGGCCGTCTTTCCCGGATTGCAGGGCGGGCCGTTGATGCACGTCATCGCCGCCAAGGCGGTCGCATTCGGCGAGGCGCTCGAACCCGGCTTCAAGAGTTACGCCAGAGCGGTCATCGCCAATGCGCGCACTCTCGCCGGGCGATTGAAGGAACGCGGCGCCGATCTGGTCGCGGGCGGCACCGACACGCACCTCGCTTTGGTCGATCTTCGCCCGCTCAAGCTGACCGGCCGCGACGCCGACGAAAGCCTCGAGCGCGCCGGGATCACCTGCAACAAGAACGGCGTGCCGTTCGACCCGCTTCCCCCGGTCCAGACCAGCGGAATCCGCGTCGGCTCGCCCGCCGGAACCACGCGCGGTTTCGGCGAGGCGGAGTTCCGTGACATCGCCGACATGGTCGCCGACGTCCTTGACGGACTCGGCGCGAACGGGGTGGACAATAACGGCACGGTCGAACGCGCGGTGAACATCCGCGTACGCGCGCTCTGCGCCCGCTTCCCGATCTATCCGGCCTGATCCTTGCGCTGTCCTTTCTGTTCCCACGAAGACAGCCAGGTCAAGGACAGCCGTCCGACCGAGGATGGCGTATCGATCCGCCGGCGCCGCCAATGCGAGGGCTGCGGCGCGCGCTTCACCACCTTCGAGCGAGTCCAGTTGCGCGACCTCATTGTGATCAAGAAGGACGGCAAGCGCGAACCATTCGAGCGGCGCAAATTGGAACGCTCGGTCGCCATCGCCTGCCGCAAGCGCGACATCGAGCCGGCGCGCGTCGAACGCCTCATCTCGGGCATCCAGCGCCAGCTGGAAACGATGGGCGACGATGTCTCGGCAAGCCAGATCGGCGAAGCGGTGATGGACGGGCTGAAAGGCCTCGACCACGTCGCTTACATAAGATTCGCAAGCGTCTACAAGGACTTCACCGAGGCGGGCGATTTCGCGGAGATTGCCGGGGCGGTTGGTGACGGGATCTGAGTCCCCTCCCCCCGTGATCGTCCTCGTCCGCCCCCAGCTCGGCCAGAACATCGGCAAGACGGCGCGGGCGATGCTCAATTTCGGGCTGACCGATCTGCGGCTGGTCGCGCCGCGCGACGGCTGGCCCAATCCCGATGCCGGACCTGCGGCGAGCGGAGCCGATGTCGTGCTTGAGCAAGCGCGGGTTTTCGCAACGCTGGCCGATGCGGTCGCCGATTGCTCGACGATCTACGCCTCGACCGTGCGCCGCCGCGATCTGGTGATGCCGGTGGTCGACCCCGAGGCGATGGCCGCAGCGATCGCCGGATCGAACACGCGCTCGGCGATTCTGTTCGGGGCCGAACGATCAGGGCTCGAAACCGACGATGTCGCGGTCGCAAGCCACATCGTCACGGTGCCGATCAATCCCGAATTCGGATCGCTAAACCTCGCCCAGGCGGTCATCCTGCTTGCCTATGAATGGTCGAAGCACCAGAATCTCGCCCAGCCGCCCGCCAGGGACGGCGAGCCGCCCGCGACCCAGTTCGAGCTCGAAGGACTGATCGAACAAGCTAATTCCGAACTGCTCGCGGCGGGCTATTTCCACCCGCCCGAACGGATGCAGGTGACCAAGAACACGCTCCGGACGATCTTCACCAAGGCGGCATGGTCGGCGCGCGAGGTCAAGGCGGTGCGCGGAGTGATCCGCGCTCTCACCGGCTCGCGCCAGCGTTAGCGTTTTTGTGCGTAAGACGGTGCCGGCCCGCTCCCCCACCCTAGCTCCGCAAGCGGTCGAACTCGCCATATTCGTGGGCGATCGAGGTTTCGATCAGATCTTGATAGAGCCGCGCCATCAGCGCGCGATCGACCCGCATTTGTGTCGCCGCCGCATCGACCTTGGTCAGCACATCGGCTTTGCGCCATTCGTCGCGGACCACGCTGCGGTCGGGCTTGATCCGCGCTGCGGCGTCCATATAGCCAAAGCGCGTCGCGATCAGTTCGACGATCCGCCGGTCGACGTCGTCGATGCCGGTCCGGACGTCGGCCATGGTGTGACATTGGGCGGGTGGGATGGGTTCGGTCATCCGCCCCCTATTGCGGCTCTCGCCGTCGGGCGCAAACCTTGACCCGCAACCCCTCTTCGCCTAAGCGCGCCACTCGCAATCGACCTCACACCCCGGTGAAGTGATGGTCCTGCCGGTCGCAACGGATCGGTGGCGCGGTCCGGGATTTGTCGACAACAAGCAGATTGGATTTTTAGTGAGCAAGCGCAGCCCCGCAAAGTATAAACTCGACCGCCGCATGGGCGAGAACGTCTTCGGACGCCCCAAGAGCCCGGTCAACAAGCGCGAATATGGCCCCGGCCAGCACGGCCAGCGCCGCAAGAGCAAAGTCTCCGACTTCGGCATCCAGCTGCGCGCCAAGCAAAAGCTCAAGGGCTATTACGGCGACGTCACCGAAAAGCAGTTCAAACAAACCTTCCAGCAGGCCGCCAAGATGAAGGGCGATGCGTCGCAAAACCTCATCGGCCTGCTCGAACGCCGCCTCGACATGATCGTCTATCGCGCCAAGTTCGCGCCGACGATCTGGTCTGCCCGCCAGATGGTCAGTCACGGCCACATCCGCGTCAACGGGGTCAAGTGCAACATTGCATCGCGCCGCTGCGACGTCGGCAGCGAGATCACGCTGGGCCCCAAGGCGCAGGAGATGGCGCTGGTGATGGAAGCGCAGAGCCTCGCCGAGCGCGACATCCCCGATTATGTCGTGATCGACGGCACTGCCAAGGCGACCTTCACCCGCGTCCCCAAGCTCGACGAAGTGCCCTATCCGGTGAAGATGGAGCCCAACCTCGTCGTCGAATTCTACTCGCGCTGATTTTTTGCATCCGCCGGGTTCAAACGGGGCGATCCTTCGGGGTCGCCCTTTTTGTTGGTTGTTGATAGGCGCGTGCCATGACTTGCCCCCCCCTTCCCGAATGGGCCCCGCACCAAGCGGTGTGGATCGGTTTTCCGAGCGACCCCGAGCTTTGGCTCGAGGACCTCGCCCCGGCCCGGGCCGAAGTCGCCGCGTTCGCCCGCGCGATCCATGCCGATGGCGCCGGCGAAGCAGTGTGGCTGGTCGCCGCAAACGAGGACGCCGCCAACGCCGCGCGCGCGCTTGCCCCGTTCGCAACAATGATCGTCGAACCGTTTGGCGACATCTGGCTGCGCGATACCGGCGCGATCGTCACGGGCAGCGGCAAGGCGCGCCGCGCGCAGGGGTTTCGCTTCAATGGCTGGGGCGGAAAATATGATCTCGAGGGTGACGACGACATCGGCGAGCGGCTCGCCCGCGCCGCCGCTTTGCCTTATGCCAAGGCCGGCTGGATCCTCGAAGGCGGAGCGATCGACGGCGACGGCAGCGGCACCGTTATCACCACCGAACAATGCCTGCTCAATCCCAACCGCAACCCCGCGCTCGACCGCGACGGGGTCGAGCAGTGTCTCCGCTTTGATCTCGGCTTTGGACGCATCATCTGGCTCGGCGAGGGCCTCTTGGGCGACCACACCGACGGCCATGTCGACAATCTCGCGCGGTTCGTCGCTTCGGGGCGGGTGGCGATCCCCGAAGCGAGCGGTGCCGACGACCCCAACGCCGAAGTCTATGCCGATGCTGCGGAAATCCTGCTTGACGCCGATCTCGAGGTGGTCGCCATACCCTCGCCCGGCCGGATCGAGCGTCACGGCGAGATCGTCCCCGCTTCGTACATGAACTTCTACATCGGCAATGCGGCGGTGGTCGTCCCGCAATATGGCGTGCCCAACGACGCGGCGGCGGTCGCGGCGATCGCGGAGCTGTTCCCCGGCCGCGAGGCGATCGGCCTGCGCGCCGACCACATCCTCACCGGCGGCGGAAGCTTCCACTGCATCAGCCAGCAGGTGCCCCAATGACCAAACTCAAAGTCGCCGCGCTCCAGCTCGCTTTCTCCGAGGACACGGCGCAAAACATCGCCAACGTATCCGACCTCGTTCGCGAAGCCGCTTCGAAGGGCGCGCGGGTGGTCCTTCCCCCCGAATTGTTCGAAGGCCCCTACTTCTGCCGCACCGAGGACGAATCGCTGTTCGCCGCCGCCAAGCCGACCGCCGACCACCCCTCGGTCCTCGCCATGCGGAAACTCGCGGCGGAATTGCAAATCTGGATCCCGACCAGCTTTTTCGAGCTCGACGGCCAGCATCATTACAACAGCCTCGCGATGATCAATCCCGACGGGAAGGTCGCCGGCGTCTATCGCAAGAGCCACATCCCCGACGGTCCGGGCTATCAGGAGAAATTCTATTTCCGCCCCGGCAACACCGGCTTCAAGGTGTGGCCCGGTGCGGGAACGACCTTGGGCGTCGGCATCTGCTGGGACCAATGGTATCCCGAGGTGGCACGCGCGATGATGCTGATGGGGGCGCAAATCCTGCTCTACCCAACCGCGATCGGCACCGAACCCCACGACCCCGACCTCGACACCTCGCGGCTATGGCGCCGGGCGATGATCGGCCATGCGGTGTCGAACGTCGTCCCGGTCGTCGCCGCCAACCGCATCGGCGTGGAAGGCGGCCAGCGCTTCTACGGCCACAGCTTCATCTGCGACGAGCGCGGGGATATGCTGGCGGAATTCGGCGCGGAGGAGACCGGCGTGCTGGTCGC
>JANPMU010000139.1:0-7755 GCA_031427095.1 Sphingomonas sp. | reverse complement strand
TTGAAGCAGCCGCCCAGATTGGTGTCGATCACTTCCTGCCATTTGGCATGGTCCATCCGCTTCATCGTTGCATCGCGGGTGATCCCGGCATTGTTGACGAGCACGTCGACGGGTCCCAATTCGCTTTCGATCCGGCCGACCGCGTCGATGCACGCCTGGTGGTCGGCGACGTCGAACTTATACGCCTTGATCCCGGTGCGGGCGGTGAATTCGCGCGCGCGATCATCATTGCCGGCATAAGTCGCCGCGACCGTCATGCCCTTGTCCTTGAGCGCGATGCTGATCGCTTCGCCAATTCCGCGGGTGCCCCCGGTAACGACTGCCACTCGTGCCATGATCCGCTCCTGCTTTCTTATGATTGATTCGGAGCTTATGCCGGTGTTAGCCAACCATCAAGTTCCCGACCAACAACGGCGTTGAGCATTTCAATCCCTTCGGCGCTGTCGTTGAGGCAATCGAGCCGGGCGAAGCACTTGCCGCCAGCACCGAGAAACTGCTCGCGACCGCGAATCCCGAGCTCCTCGAGCGTTTCGAGACAATCGGCGGAGAAGCCCGGCGCGGCGATGGCGAGCCGCGTGACGCCCTGCGCGGGGTATGCCGCAAGCACCGTGTCGGTCGCGGGCTCAAGCCATTTGGCGCGGCCGAAGCGCGACTGGAAGGCGGTATCGACCGGGATTTGCATCGCTTCGCCAAGCAGGCGCGCGGTCTTCCGGCAATGGCAGTGATAGGGATCGCCCAGCGCCAGCGTGCGCTGCGGCATTCCGTGGAAGCTCAGCAGCACTCGCTCGGGCGTGAAATCAAGCCCCGCGATCTGCCGCTCGAGGCTCGCCTTCAACGCCGCGATGTAGCGTGGATCGTCATGGTACGGCGGAAGCGTGCGCAGCGCAGGCTGCCAGCGCATCCGGGCGATCGCCGCGAAAATCGCGTCATGCGCGCTGGCGGTCGTCGCGGCGCAATATTGCGGATAGAGCGGCGCGGCGAGGATGCGCTCGCACCCCGCCGCTTTCAACCGATCAATCGCATCGCCGATCGCCGGATTGCCGTAGCGCATCGCAAAATCGACGATCACACCGTCGCCCAACCGCTCGCCCAGCGCTTGCGCCTGGCGGCGCGTGATCGCGGCGAGTGGTGAACCGTCCCTGGTCCACACCTGCGCATAGGCGTGCGCGCTCTTCTTCGGGCGGGTGCGCAACACGATTCCGTGGAGAATCGGGCGCCATGCCCAGGCGGGGATTTCGATCACCCGTCGGTCGGTCAGGAACTGCCCGAGATAGCGCCGCACCGCCTGGGCATCGGGCGCATCGGGGGTGCCAAGATTGATCAGCAGCACGCCAATCTTGCGCCGAAGGATCGGCGGATGGTCTGTCGGGGGAATCATGCCGCCGCCATCGGGGTGAATGGCAAAGTGCGCAAGCGTCGTCCGCCGCCCGCCGCGAGCGCGTTGGCGACGGCGGGCGCAAGCACCGCATAGCCCAGGCCGCTGACCCCGCCGGGCGCCTCACGGCTGTTGATCAGCTCGACCTCGATCGCGGGTGTTCCGGCAAGGCGCGGCAGCCCGAGCCCGGCGAAGCTCCGCGCGATCGGCGATCCCGCGATAAAATCGGGAGCGGCGGTCGTCGCCAGCGACAAAGCGGCGAGCAGCCCGCCTTCGATCTGCTGGCGGACCAGCCCGGGATTGACGATCCGCCCGCAATCGACCGCCGCGACCAGCCGGCTGACCCGCACCCTTTGGTCGTCGCCGAGGCTCGCCTGCGCGACCAGCCCGATATGCGATCCATAGGCCGAATGCGCGGCGATCCCGAGCGTGCTGCCGGTCCCGCCGCCATCCCAGCCGCCGATCGCCGCCGCAGTCGAGATCGCGCGCGCCAGCCGCACATTACCGCCAAGCATACCCATGCGAAACGCCAGCGGCTCGGCTCCTGCGGCGCGCGCCAGCTCGTCGACGAAGCTTTCGGTCAGGAATGCGGTGAGCCCGTCCATCCCGCCGCGCATATAGCCGCACGCGATCGGCAAAGTGGCGGTGACCGCGTCGATCTGGACATCGCGGATCGCATAAGGCGGCACCGCGCCGCCGAGCAACGCCGCGCCGCGACCTCGCCGTGTCGCCGCGCCGGTCAAGCGCGCCAGCGCCGTCCCTATTCCGTCGGCGCAGACGATCCGCGCGCTCCACGCGGCAATCGTCCCCCCGTCCCCGGGCAGCGCCGCCATCCGCGCCACCAGCGGGGTCCGCACCGGGCTGAAATTCTGTTCGATGTTCGCCGCATAGGTCAGTTGGACCGGTCGACCCAGTTCGCGCGCCAATTCCACCGCGATCGGGATCGCTTCGGCTTCGATCGCCCGCCCGCCGCCGTCGCCGACCATCATCGGGTAAAGCGTGGTGTGGCGCGCACTCGCTCCGGCGGCGGCGATGGCTGCGGAGCGGGCCAGCTCTGGCGCCTGGGTCGGCGCCCACACCTCGAGCCGATCGCCGCTGAACCGCGCCGTCGCGGTCCGCGTCTCGAGCCCCAGATGCTGCCCGGCAGCGACGGCGTAATTGGCGATCAGCGGACGCGACCCGGCAATCGCCGAGCGATAATCGCCGCGTTCGAACCAGCGCGTCGCTTCGCCGCGATCGAAAGCCGCGTTGAGGATCGTACGCACCGCAGCGCCATCGACATCGGCCGGTCCGCTAAAATGCGGCGCCGCGGCGATCAATGCCCGCTCGGCCGCCCACCAATTATCGGCGACGATGGCGAGCCAACCGTCACGAACGACGATCCGGGTCACCCCGCCAATGCGCCCCGCTGCGGATCGAGAGAAACCCGTCAGCCGACCGCCGCGAGGGGCGCGGCGGATCGACGCATATAAAAGTCCGGGCAGGCGAACATCGGCGGCGAAGCGCGCGCTGCCGTCGCTTTTGGCGGGAAGGTCGACCCGTTGCAGCGACTGACCGCTGAGCGCACCGCTGCCAACGGGCCGCAGCGCCGCTGCGCGAGGCGGCGCGAGGTGCGATGCCGCGACCGCCAGCTCGCCGAAACCAAGTTTCTTGCCTTCATGGACTACAAATCCGCCGACGGTTTCGCATTCGGCCGCCGCGACATTCCAGCGCTGTGCCGCCGCCGCCATCAGCAGAAATCGCGCGGTCGCGCCCGCCCGCCGCAGCGGTTTGTCGAACGCGCGCACCGATGTCGACCCGGCGGTGATCCGCATCGGTCCGGTTTGCCCGGGTTGGGCGAGAAACCCGCCCGCGCTGCTCCAGCCGTCGGCCGCCGCCAGCGCATTGCCATAGGCCGGCGCCGAGGCTGCGGGCTCGACGGCGATGGTTTCCCACGCCGCGCCAAGCTCGTCCGCGAGGATCTGCGGCAGCGCGGTCCACACTCCCTGCCCGGTTTCGACCTGCGGGACGACGATCGTCACCTGCCCGTTCGGGTCGATCTTGAGGAAATGATCGAACACCGCCTCACCCGGCCGACCGCGAAGCCCGCTACCGACGGTGCGCGGCCAGGCGAGGAAGGCGACGACCAGCCCGATCCCCGCTCCGCCGCCGACCAGCAGGGTTCGGCGATCGACCGCCGGGACCTTCAACGTCAATGCGCGTACCGCTCTTTAAGACTGACGCGGTCGATCTTTCCGGTACCGAGCCGGGGCAAGGGTTCGGCGCTGAAAATCATCCGCGCCGGGATCTTGAACGCGGCGAGGCGGGTGTGAAGGAAGGCCCTGAGTTCAGCCTCATCCAGATTGCTGTCCTCGCGGACACGGATCACGGCGACCGGAATCTCGCCAAGCCGCTCGTCGGGCGCGGCGAACACCGCAGCCTCGGCCACCGCCGGGCAGGCGTAGCAGGCGGCCTCGACCTCCATGCCCGAGATATTCTCGCCGCCGCGGATGATGATGTCCTTCTTGCGGTCGACGATGAACAGATAGCCGTCATCGTCGAGGTAACCGATGTCCCCGGTGCGCAGGAAATGATCGGCGGTGAACGCCTCTGCGGTAGCGTCGGGATTGCGCCAATAGCCGTGGATGTTGGCGGCGGAGCGGATGGCGATTTCGCCGCGCTGGTTGGCGCAAAGATGCGCGTCGTTGGCGCCGAGGATCGCGAGCTCGACGAACGGCTTGTGGGGACGGCCGGTCGAGGCGGGCTTTTCAGCGTAATTCGACCAGAAATTGCTGCACCCGACGGCGTTGGTTTCGGTCAGGCCATAGCCCAAAGCGGGCTGCGCGGCGGGAAACGCCAGCTTCAGCCGTTCGACATGGCTCACCGGGCGGGCGGCGCCGCCAGCGGCGAGGTCGGTCAGGGTATGCAGGTCATATTTGTCGCGGTCGGGGTGGTTCATCAGCTCGAGGCTCATCGTCGGCACCCCGACGAAGTAGGTGATCTTTTCGGCCTCGATCAGGCGCAGCGCCTCGGCCGCGTCCCATCTGGGCATCAGCACCATCCCGCGGCCGATGACGAAGCTGTTGAGCAACACCGGGATTTCGCCGGTGACGTGGAACAAGGGCACGCTGACCAGGGTCCGCGGCGGGTTGGCCGGCGGACGCCCCTCCTCGGTCAACAGCCCGAACAGGGTCATCAGCCCCGTGGCATAGGCATAAGTGCCGGTGGTCACCGCGCGGTGGGTCGACAATGCGCCCTTGGCGGCGCCGGTCGATCCCGACGTGAACAGGATCGTCGCGTGATCGTCGGGGGTGATGAGCGGGAGCTCGACCGCGTCGCTTTGATGCTCCGCGAGCAACGGCGCCAGCGCTTCGGCCAGAGGCGCGTCGATATCGAGACTGACGAGCGGCCAGTCGCCGCCGATCGCCGCGATCCGTGCGGCGCGAGGGGCGTCGGCGAGGATCATCACCGGCTCGGTCAGCCGGAGCACCTGATCGAGCTCATGGCTCTGCCACCAGCCGTTGATGAGGGTCGCGATCGCGCCGGCCTTGAGCGCCGCCATATAGACCACGATCCACGCCGGGCAGTTGCGCATGGCGATGGCGACACGGTCGCCCTTGGCGATGCCGCGCCGAACGAGCACCGGGGCAAGCTGGTCGGACCAGCGGTTGAGGTCGGCGAAGGTCAGCCGCTCAGTCCCCGAAACGACCGCTTCGACCGCCCCGTTGAGCATGCAAAAAATGCGGAAGAATTCGGGCAGGGTGGCGGGGAAATTGGCGACGATCGCCTGACCCCGGGAATCGTGATCGATCACCAGACGGCCGCCCGGTCCGATGACCCTGGCGAGCATATCGTCGAACCGTCGGTCAAGCGTGCTCGGCATCCACCACTCCTTTGCCCTTTGGGCGCGGCCACCTTATGAGGCGGTCGAGCCTGAGGGGGAAGCCTTTGTCCAGCATGATTCTCGCATCGATCGCGGCCGCACAGGCGATCTCCTACACCGACCTTCATCTGTCTCCGGTGGCGCTCGATCTCGGCTTTTTCCAGTTGCGCTGGTACAGTCTCGCTTACCTCGTCGGGATTTTCGCCGCTTACGGTTATCTGCTCAAATTGCTGAACCAGCCCGGGGCGCCGATGGCCCGGCGCCACGCCGACGATCTGATATTCTACGCCTCGCTCGGAATCATCTTCGGCGGACGGATCGGCTATATATTATTCTATAACCCCATATATTATCTCGATAATCCGGTTGACATGCTCAAGCTGTGGGACGGTGGTATGTCGTTCCACGGCGGAGTCATCGGGGTCACGCTGGGAATCCTCTATCTGGCGCGCAAGAACGGCCTGCCGTGGCTGCGGATCCATGATTATGTCGCCTGCTGCGTCCCGTTTGGATTATTCCTCGGTCGTCTCGCCAATTTCGTGAACGCCGAATTGTGGGGCGCACCGAGCAATGTCGCCTGGGCGGTGCGTTTTCCCGAAATCGTCAACGGGGTTTCCGTGCTCGGCCCGCCGCGCCACCCGAGCCAGCTTTACGAGGCAATCCTCGAGGGGCTGCTGCTGTTTGCAATTCTGTGGATAATGTTCTGGAAAAGTGACGCGCGCTATCAGCCGGGCAAATTGGTCGGGGCGTTCATCTTCTTTTACGGCATTTTCCGCTTCGCGGTCGAATTTGTCCGCGAGCCCGACGCGCAATTGACCGCCTTCGCTCATGCGACCGGGCTGCATATGGGACAGTGGCTGTCGCTGCCGATGATCCTTGGCGGACTCTATCTGATCGTCACCGCGCCCGGCCGCCGCCAACGGATCGAACCGATCGCGGGCACGGACAGCGTCGCCTGACGAATAAGGTCGCCGATCGGCTGCGCGCACGGATTCGCGCCTCCGGGCCGATCGGGGTCGATATCTTCATGGGCGAGGCCAATGCGCATTATTATGCGACCCGCGATCCGCTCGGAGCGGCGGGCGATTTCACCACCGCGCCCGAAATCAGCCAGATGTTCGGCGAGATCGTCGGCGCCGCGCTGGCCGACTGCTGGGTCCGTGCAGGCCGGCCAGACCATGCCATTTATGCGGAAATCGGGCCGGGCCGGGGCACCCTTGCCGCCGACGCACTGCGAGTCATGCGCGGCGCGGGCTTCGCCGGTCCGGTCCATCTGGTCGAGACCAGCCCGACCCTCCGCGCGGCCCAGGCGGAGCGCATAACTGACGCACAACATCATGATTTAATTGAGCAATTACCGAAAGTCCCGCTACTGCTCGTGGCCAATGAATTTCTCGACGCCCTCCCCGTCCGCCAGTGGGTCGGGGCCGAGCAGCGGCGGATAGCGCTCGACTGCGAAAGCTTCATTTTCGAAACCGGCGCGGTGTCCGCCATCCGCGAGGATTCCCCTGCCCGCGACGCCGCCTGTGCGGCGATCGGGTCGCACCTCGCGGCCTATGGCGGGGCGGCCTTGCTGATCGATTACGGCCATTCCGCCAGCGCCGACGGCGACACGCTGCAGGCGGTCAAGGCCCATGCCTTCGCCGACCCGCTGGCCGATCCCGGCGAACAGGACCTCACCGCGCACGTCGATTTCGAGCGGGTAAGCGCGGTGGCGCATTCGGTCGGCGCGGCGGTCGATGGACCGATCGAGCAGGGCGAATGGCTTGAGATGTTGGGCATCGGGTCGCGCGCGGCTGCGCTGACCAAGGTCGATCCCGGCCGCGCCGGACAAATCGAAGCTGCGCGGGCCCGTTTGTGCGACGCACAGGAGATGGGCAAATTGTTCAAGCTGATCGGGGTCCGCAATCACGACTGGCCGATATTGGCGGGGCTGGCACGATGATCCCGGCGTTTCGCGACGCGGGCACGGGTGATGCCGAAGCGCTTGCAGCGCTCGCCCGGCGCAGCTTTTCGGAGACTTTCGGTCACCTCTACACCGCCGATAATCTCGCGGCTTTCCTCGCCACGCACAGCATCGAGGCGTGGGCGCGGGAACTTGACCATCCGGACTTCGCGATCCGCATCGGCGAGGTTGATGGCGAAGCGATGGCGTACGCCAAATTGGGCCCGCCCACGCTGCCGTTCGAGCCGCGCGGCAAGGCAATCGAGCTGAGGCAATTCTATGTATTGTCCGAGTGGCACGGCCGCGGCGCGGCGGGCGAGATGATGCGCTGGGTGCTCGACGTGGCGCGGCGACGCGGCGGCGAAGACCTCTATCTGTCGGTGTTCATCGACAATCAGCGGGCACGCGCCTTTTACACCCGATATGGCTTTGTCGAGGAGGGGCGATACGCGTTCATGGTCGGAACCCATGCGGACGAGGATGTCGTCATGCGGCTTGCGCTGTGAGCGTCGAAATTCTCCGGTCGGATGCGCTCGGCGCGGTTGCGCACGGCTTTCTCGGCCGGCGCGGCGG
>JANPMU010000138.1:0-4360 GCA_031427095.1 Sphingomonas sp. | reverse complement strand
AGGTCGGCAAGACCGGGGTCGTCGCGGTGATGAAGAATGGCCCCGGCCCGGTGCTGATGCTGCGCGCCGACATGGACGGCCTTCCGGTGGTCGAACAGACCGGCCTGCCGTTCGCCTCGAAAATCAGGGCGACCGCTCGCTCGGGGGTCGAGACCGGAGTGATGCACGCCTGCGGTCACGACACCCACATGACCGCGTGGATCGGCACCGCCCGCCGACTTGCCGCGATGAAGGACCAATGGTCGGGAACGCTGGTCATGATCCTTCAGCCAGGCGAGGAAACCGGCGAGGGGGCCAAAGCGATGCTCGACGACGGCCTCTACACCCGCTTTCCCAAGCCCGGCACCGTGATTGCGTTCCACGATGCCGCCGCGCTCCCCGCCGGAATGATCGGAATTACCCCCGGCTACGCGCTGGCCAACGTCGATAGCGTCGATATCACGGTCAAGGGCGTCGGCGGGCACGGCGCTTACCCGCAAACCACCCGCGACCCGATTGTCCTGGCGGCGCGCATCGTCACCACCCTGCAAACTCTCGTCAGCCGCGAGAATGACCCCGCCAATCCCGCCGTGGTGACCGTTGGCAGCTTTCACGCCGGCGCCAAGCACAACATCATCTCGGACGAAGCCAAGCTCCAGATCACCGTGCGCAGCTACACTCCCGAAGTGCGCCAGATGCTGCTCGCCGGGATCAAGCGGATCGCCCGCGGCGAAGCCATCGCTGCCGGTGTGCCCGACGATCGCATGCCGGTCGTCACCATCCGCGAGGCGGAATATACTCCGGCGACCTTCAACACCGAGCGGCTGTCGGCGCGCGCGCTCGACCTGTTCGCCGCCAATTTTGGCGCCGATCGCGTGAAAAAGACCCCCGCAGTGATGGGCGGCGAGGATTTCAGCCGCTTCTGGCTCGCCGACAAGACGATCGAGAGCCTGATCTTCTGGGTCGGCGGAACGCCGCTCGACAAATATCGCGCGGCCGGTGGTGACCAGACCAAACTTCCGTCGCTCCACAGCCCCTATTGGGCGCCCGACGCCGAGGCGGTCATTGCCACCGCCACCGAAGCCCTGACGATCGCCGCGCTGGATGTCCTGAAAAAGGGGTGAGTCACTCTCCCGGCGGGCGAGCAAGGGGCGTGGCCCCACGCCAAAAAAATGCCCCGATTGAAGGCGCGTTCAGCATTTCTTTGTAAAGTTTAGCGACACTGTCGCAATGTCGGGAAAATTGACATTGCGGGTTCACCCATGGCGACCTTGATCGCCTTCTGGACCCACGCGCTCGCCGCGTCGCTGTTCGTCACCTTGATCATGTGGCAATTGCGCAGCGGCGTCCGTCAGCCTGGACAGCGCCTCCTGCTCGGCGCCTTCGCCTTGACCGCCTGCTGGGCGTGGCTCAGCGCGATCGGACCTGGCGGGATCCTCGCCGCTTATGCCGAAACCGCGCGCAACCTCGCCTGGGTGGGCGTCCTCCACAGCCTGTCCGGTTCGGCGAACGAGGATGGCGCGCGCCAGCGCGGGGTCCGTCTGGTCTATGCTGCGGTGACCGCAGTGCTCGGTCTGCAGCTTGCGGTCGATGCCCTGCCGATGGTCGCCGACGCCAGCGGCAATGCCGCTGCCATCGCCGTCACGGCCACCATCCTGCGCATCACCGCCGCAGCGGGCGCGCTCGTCCTTGTCCACAATCTCTATGGTCAGGCGGCTCCGGCCAGCCGCTCGAGCATCCGGTTCGCCATGCTCGCTCTGGCGCTGACCTGGATCTATGATCTCAATCTCTACACGCTTGCCTATCTCGACCTGCGCAGCGCCGAAAGCCTGTTCGCCTGGCGCGGCGCGATCGTCGCCGCGACCGCGCCCTTGTTCGCGTTGGGCGCGCATCGCCAGGAAGGCTGGCGCATCCGCCTGTCGCGCGCCGCGACCTTCCAGTCGCTCTCCTTGCTCGCGATCTGTGGCTATTTTGCCGTCATGACCATCCTCGCCACCGCGCTTCGTGGCTCGGAATGGGACTGGACGCGCAGCGCGGCGATCGCTGTCCTCGCGGCGATGACCGTCACCGCGATGGTGCTGGTGCCATCGTCTCGCGCGCGCAGCTGGGCCAAGGTCAAGATCGCCAAGCATCTGTTCGAGCATCGCTACGATTATCGCACCGAATGGCTGCGTTTCACCGACACTGTCGGCCGCTCGGGCCGCGCTGCCGCGCCGCTTGGCGAACGCGTGGTCAAGGCCTTTGCCGACATTGTCGACGCTCCGGGCGGGCTGTTGCTCGTCGCCGACGATGGCGGGATGATCGAGCCCGCCGCCGCCTGGAACTGGCCCGGCCAGCCGCTTGCCCCCGCCGACGCCGAGGCCAGTCGCGCCTTCTGGCTCGCGGTCGAAGCGGAGGGCCGCATTCTCGAACTCGACGGATACCGCCGCGGCTGGAGCGACCCCAAGGATCTCGCGCTCGATCTGCCGCGCTGGATGCTCGCCGAAGACCATGCCTGGGCCGGTATTCCGCTGATTCACCACGACCGGCTGATCGGGCTCGTCCTGCTCGCCGCGCCGGATTATCGCCGCCCGCTCGACTGGGAAGATTTCGATTTGTTGCGCACCGCCGGCCGCCAGGCGGCAAGCTCGCTCGCGGAGGCGCACGGTCAGGCAGCGCTGTCCAATGCCCAGCGGTTCGAGGAATTTAATCGCCGCTTCGCCTTCATCCTCCACGACGTGAAAAACCTCGTCAGCCAATTGTCGCTGGTCGCGCGCAATGCCGAGCGCCACGCCGACAATGCCGAGTTTCGCGCCGACATGGTCGCGACCCTGAAAAGCTCGGTCGGCAAGATGAACGAGCTGCTTGCCCGCCTCGCCCCGCAGGCACCGGCCCGACCCGAAGGCGTCAAGCCGGTCGCGCTGCGCAATATCCTCTCGGCCGCGATCGCCGCCAAGCGCCGCGACCATGATGTCCGGCTGCTCGGTGACGGCGCCTTGTGGGTCGAAGCCGATGCCAATGGCCTCGAGCAAGCGGTCGGCCACCTGCTTCAGAATGCGGTCGATGCCAGCCCGGCGGACGAAACCGTCCTCGTCCGCGTCGCCCACGCCGCTGACCAGGTCGCGATCGAGATCATCGACAAGGGCGACGGAATGGACCCCGACTTCATCCGCAACCGCCTGTTTCAGCCGTTCGCCTCGACCAAGACGGGGGGTTTCGGCGTCGGCGCGTTCGAAGCGCGCACGTTGATCGTGGCGATGGGCGGCCGCCTGACCGTCACCAGCAGCCCCGGCACGGGCAGCAAGTTCACCATCCACCTCCCCGCTGCTGACGCCGCCAGCACCCCGATCCGGAAACGCGCATGACCAACGATCCCTCGACCCTCCCGGTGCTGCTCGTCGTCGAGGATGACGAAGGTCTCCAGCGCCAGTTGAAATGGGCCTATGACGGCTACAAGGTGGTGTTCGCCGCCGATCGTCCCTCGGCGATCGAGCAGCTTCGGCTTCATGAGCCTGCGGTGGTCACGCTCGACCTCGGCCTCCCGCCCGATCCCGATGGAACCGAGGAGGGTTTCGCGACCCTTACCGAAATGCTCAAGCTCAAGCCCGACACCAAGGTCATTGTCGCGTCGGGTCACGGCGCGCGCGAAAGCGCGTTGAAAGCCATCGCGCTCGGCGCTTATGATTTCTACCGCAAGCCGGTCGACATTGACGAATTGGGTCTGATCGTCGCCCGCGCATTCCATCTTCACGCGATCGAGGACGAAAATCGCCGCCTCGAAACCCACGACGGCGGCGACACTATTCTCGGCGCGATCATCTCGGCCTCGCCCGAAATGCTGAAGGTCGCCCGCACCGTCGAACGCGTCGCCTCGGCCGACGTCTCGGTCATGCTCCTCGGCGCCAGCGGAACCGGCAAGGAATTGCTCGCCCGCGCGGTCCACGACAAGAGCCCGCGCAAGGATGGCGCGTTCATCGCCATCAATTGCGCCGCTATCCCCGAAAACCTGCTCGAGGCTGAACTCTTCGGCTATGAGCGCGGGGCTTTCACCGGGGCGGTCAAGACCGTCGTCGGCAAGATCGAGCTTGCCCAAGGGGGCACTTTGTTCCTCGACGAGGTCGGCGACATCCCGCTCCCGCTTCAGGTCAAATTGCTCCGCTTCCTCCAGGAACGGGTGATCGAGCGGATCGGCGGGCGCGTACCGATCGCGGTCGACACCCGCATCGTTTGTGCCACGCACCAAGATCTGGATGCGATGATCGTCGCCGGCAGCTTCCGCGAGGATCTCTATTATCGCCTCGCTGAAATTGTCGTTAAAATCCCGACGCTGGCCGAGCGCCCGGGTGATGCGGTGCTGCTCGCGCGCCATTTCGCCAGCCGCTTCGCGCGCGACATGAACCCC